>JANQGO010000038.1 GCA_028277285.1 Alphaproteobacteria bacterium
GCGTATTCGTCACGCGTTAAGAGTGATGACATTGCCGTCCCCCCCTTCGCTCTCGTCCGCGCCGTGGTCCGCCTGGATCTGCGCCATCACCTGTTTCAACGTGCGCAAGGTCATCTCAAGCTCGCGCTTTTCGTCCTTGAACAGCGGCTGCAGCGGCCGGCGCAGCGGGCCGGCGGGCAGGCCCTGCAATTCGCAGGCATATTTGACGGTCTGGATGAGCTTGCCGCCCTGCTCCAGGATGCGCATGAACGGCATCAGCGCCGACATGATGCGCCGGCCTTTGACGATATCGGCCTCGACGGCGACGGCCTGGTAGAGCGCGATGTGCTCGGCCGGCAGGCAGTTGCCGGCGGCACAGACCCAGCCGACCGCGCCCCAGGCGAAGAACTCCAGCGCCTGGTCGTCCATGCCGCAGAACAGCCGGATATGCGGGAAGTCCCGCGCCAGCATGTGCAACTGGTTGATGTCGCCGGTCGATTCCTTGACGGCGGCGAAGTTCGGGCTGCGGCCGACGCGCTCGAAGAACTCGCGCTCCATCCTGGTCCCGGTACGGCCGGGGTAGTTGTAGAGCATGATCGGCAGATCGACCGCGCGGTCGATCGCCAGCGCGTGGTTGATCAGCTCCAGTTGCGTCGGCACGGCGTAGTAGGGTGCCGGCATCAAGATGCCGTCGGCGCCGTGCTCGCGCGCCGCCAAGCCGAAGTCGATGCAGTCCTCGGTGCGGATCGCGCCGGTGCCGGCGATCAGCGGCACGCGGCCGTTGATGACCTCGCGGCCGAGCCGCATCAGCTCGATCCGCTCGGCCTTGGTCTGGGCGTAGTACTCGCCGGTCGTGCCGCCGACCACCAGGCCATGCACCGATGCCGCGATCAGATGCTCGATCATGGCTGCGAAGCCGTCGTAGTCGATGGCTCCGTCGTCTTTGAACGGCGTGATCACAGGCGGAATGATACCGCGAAAATCCACGTATCCTGCCCTCGAATTCCGTGTTCAATCATGACCTTGACGTATCGTGCACACAGTTTGTCGGCAAAATCAACCACCTTGCCGGCGTGCTTCAGGAACGGCTGTTCGCCGGGACATTGGCCGAACAGTACAAATTGTGATACAATTCGTGTTGCATGAACTTCGAGTGGGATGAGCGCAAGCGGCAACGCGTCTTCGAAGAGCGCGGCGTCGATCTGCGTCTGGCGGCGCGCATCTTCCGCAACCCGGTCCTGACGATCCGCGATACGCGCCAGGACTACGGCGAAGACCGTTTTGTCTCCGTTGGCGTCGTCGATGCGCGGTGTTTCGTCGTGGTCCATGTGCGACGTGACGACCGGACACGCATCATCACCGCCTGGAAAGGAAGCCGGAAGGACTATGAGCGATACCGACAATACCTCGCCGACAGAGGATATCCGGACGGCGACGCTTGACGAGATCGAGCGGATGCACCGGCGCGGCGAGTTGTACGACAACCCGGACGCGCCCGAAGGCGAGCCGTTGGGCGAGTGGTTCTGGAAGAACGCCGAACTGGTGACGCCGACAACCCGCACCAATGTCAGCCTGCGGGTCGACGACGAGGTGGTCGCCTACTTCAAGGGCGACATGGTGTTCATTGCGCTTCTGACCAACGGCAACATCCTGCTGGAAGGAGTTCCCGGCCTTGCAAAGACGCTTATTGTCAGGACATTCGCGTCGGCGATGA
>JANQGO010000041.1 GCA_028277285.1 Alphaproteobacteria bacterium
GCGCAAGCGTCAACCCGGGCCTTCTGGCGCTTGACGATTTGCGCGCTTATCAGGCCAAGGAACGCCCGCCGGTCTGCGCGTCCTGGTTCTCCAGCAGAAGGAGAATCTGCAGCACGGTCAGGCCGCCGGAGCTGGGCGGCCCCATGCCGCAGATCTGCCAGATCCGATAGGACGCGCAGACCGGCGGGCGTTCCTTGGCCTGATAAGCGCGCAAATCGTCAAGCGCCAGAAGGCCCGGGTTGACGCTTGCGCCTTCGACCGCGGCGATGATGCTCTCGGCGATCGGACCGTTGTAGAACGCCTCGGCGCCATCTTCGGCGATCTGGCGCAAGGTCTGCGCATAGTCCGGGTTGACCAGATTGGTACCCACCGGCTTGCGCTCGCCGTTATGGTCGAAATAGTGATTGAAAAAGGTCGGGAACCGTTCGGGAGCGTCAACCCACGCCAAGAGCTCGTAGAGCCGCGGCGACATCGTAAAGCCGTTCTCGGCAAGCCCGATCGCCGGCTCGAACAGATCCGCCCATGGCAGATTGCCATGACGGGCGTGGACCATTTCCAGCATTTTGACGACGCCCGGCGTGCCGACCGGCAGGCCGCCCTCCGACGCCGTCAACCACGACATCGGCTCGCCGTCCGGCTTAAGGAAGAGACTGGGGGTCGCTGCGAACGGCGCGGTCTCGCGGCCGTCGAACGACGTCACCGTCCTGTCGTCGGCATCATAAAACAGCAGAAACGCACCCCCGCCGATGCCCGATGACTGAGGCTCGACAAGGCCCAGCACCATCTGGGCCGCGATCGCCGCATCAACCGCGCTGCCGCCGGCAACGATGATGTCGCGCGCGGCTTTGGTCGCCAGCGGGTTGGCCGTCGAGGCCATGAATTCCTCGGAGGCGACGGGGCCCGCGGCCAAGCTGTCCTGGCGCGCAAACGGCAGAATCAATAGACCAATGAGCGATAACGCGACCATCAAACGCATGACAAAACTCCAGGGTCCGCAAGGGCGGGCGAAGCGGCTATTCTTTGGGCCAGGCGAGTGAATGGCAAGGCGTGTGACCTGCGGGGGGATTGTCCGTTGTTCTTAGGCATCGTGATTTCCATTGTTCTGGTGCTGGTGACGATCGGCATCCATTTCGAGTTCCTGCGCCGCATGCCGGCGATCGCTGAGAGAATCAACGTACGGCCGCGCCTGAGAATCCTCATTGTCATGGTCGGGGCCTTTGTCGCGCACACGCTGGAGATCTACTTCTTCGCGCTCGGCTACTGGCTGCTCGACTCGATTTATCCGCCCCAGCTTTTCGACGGCGTGTTCGACGGCGAGTTCATGGACTACGTCTACTTTTCCGCGGCCTCCTACACCTCGCTCGGCGTCGGCGATATCTGGCCTTTGGGACCGGTGCGCATCATCAGCGGTTCCGAAGCGCTGACCGGCCTGATCATGATCGCCTGGACCGCCTCCTTTACCTACCTGATGATGGGACGTTACTGGCACCAGCGCTGAGAATCAGACGAACCATGCTTGACGGGGAAGAGCCATGACGCGTCCGGGTCGGCTGAACCTGATCACCGATGTCGACGGCATCAAGGTCGGCCACGCGGAAGATCACGATGCGCGCAGCGGCGTCACCGTCGTGTTGCCGGACGTCCGCACGACATGTGCCGTCGATGTACGCGGCGGCGCGCCGGGCACGCGCGAGACCGAATCGCTTGACCCGTCGTGTCTGGTCGATGCGGTTGACGCGGTTGTGTTGAGCGGCGGGTCGGCGTTCGGTCTGGACGCGTCGTCCGGCGTCATGAGTTGGCTTGCCCAGGCCGGCCGCGGCTTTGATGTTGCCGGCATGACGGTGCCCATCGTGCCGTCGGCGATCCTGTTCGACCTGTTGAACGGCGGTGACAAGAGCTGGCTGACTGAACCGCCCTACCGCGCCCTCGGCCTTCGGGCGGCGCAGAACGCAGGTGAGCCGTTCGGCCTGGGCAATGTGGGCGCCGGGCTGGGCGCTACCGCCGGCGATCTGAAGGGCGGCCTGGGCAGCGCCTCCGCGGTTGGCGACGACGGGCTTCAAGTCGCGGCCCTGGTTGCCGTCAACTGCGTGGGGTCCGGCGTCATTCCCGGCACCGACACCCTGTGGGCCTGGCCGTTCGAACAACAGGGCGAGATGGGCGGTCAGAAGGCGCCCGTGCTGGACGGCGATCTGGCGATGGCTGAGGCCATGCCGGGCCTGCCCGCCGAAAACACCACCATCGGCGTTGTCGCCTGCAACGCCAGGCTGTCAAAGGCCCAGGCCGAGCGTGTCGCGATCATGGCGCACGACGGTTATGCCCGCGCTATCCGCCCCATCCACACCCCGTTCGACGGCGACACCATCTTCTCGCTGGCCACCGCGGCCTGGGGACCGGAGGCCGTGGACCCCGTGCTCTTGGCGCGCATCGGCAGCTTGTCCGCGGACTGCATGGCGCGGGCCATCGGCCGCGCCCTGTGGCACGCCGAAAGCCTGGGCGAGCAGAAATGCTACCGCGACACACATGGCGGTGCGGACTAAACTCGGCACGAAGGGGGTGTCATGCCAACTGTGCTTGTGACCGGTGCCAGCCGCG
>JANQGO010000093.1 GCA_028277285.1 Alphaproteobacteria bacterium
GAGACCGAAGGCGTGACCGTCGATGTCGACGGCATTGGTCCGGTCGATGCGACGGTGGCGTGCTGCGGCGGCCGTTTCGCCCTGGTCGACACGGCCGGACGCAACTGGCCGATCGAACCGGACAACGCCAGCGAACTCTGCCGCTTGGGCAACGCGATCAAGGGCGCCATCAACGCATCGGTCGACGAGCCGGTCGGTTCGGTCCTGTTCTTTCGCGACGATGATGAGCGGCGCGCCCGTCATCTCGTCGTCCTGGAAAGCAACAAGTTCGACCGCTCGCCCTGCGGTACCGGCACCAGCGCGCGGCTTGCCGCGCTGCATGCGGCCGGCAAGCTCGATGTGGGCGAAACATTCATCGCCGAGAGCGTGCTGGGCGCGCAGTACCGGTGCCGCATCGATGAGGTGTTGCGGGAAAACGGTCGTGTCGCCGTGCGGCCACGCGTCGCCGGCGAAGCCTACCTGAGCTCGTTCTCGACATTGATGGTCGAGGACTGCGATCCCCTGGCCAGCGGCTTCCTGTTCCGGTGAAACGTTGTCCTACGATTTTGTTGTGGTCGGCGGCGGTTCGGCAGGCGCCGTCCTGGCCAACCGCCTGTCGGCCGATCCCGACAGACGCGTGCTGCTTTTGGAAGCCGGCGCCGACACGCCGCCGGACAACGTGCCGGCCGCCGTGCTCGACGCCTATCCCAGTGTCGCCTATTTCAACTCTGTCTGGCACTGGCGCGACGTGCGCGTCCACTACGAACGCCTGGGCAGTAACGCGCCGGAGACCTTCGTACCGCGTCGTTACGAACAGGCCCGGCTGATGGGCGGCGGCTCCAGCATCAATGGCATGATGGCGATCCGCGGCCTGCCGTGGGATTTCGACGACTGGGTGGCGCGCGGCGCGGCCGGCTGGAGCTTCAACGACGTCCTGCCGTATTACCGGCGCTGCGAGACCGACCTGGACTATGACGGCGCCATGCACGGCAAGGACGGGCCGCTGCCGATCCGGCGTATCCGCGAGCCCGATTGGCCGGGCTTCGCCAAGGCCGCGCGCCACGCCATGCTCGACTGCGGCTATGCCGAACTCGTCGATCACAACGGCGAGTTCGACGACGGCCTGTTCCCCATGGCCATCAACAACCACCCCTCCGGCGGACCGGACGGCCACCGGGTGTCGACGGCGCTGGCCTATCTGGATGCCGAGACACGGGCCAGGTCCAACCTTGAGATCTGGCCGGACTGTCGCGTCAACCGCGTCCTTTTCGACGGCAAACGCGTGACCGGCGTCGCGCTTCGGCGCGCCAACCAAGACATCACCGTCAAGGCGCGCGAGGTCGTCGTCTCGTGCGGCGCCTTCCACAGTCCTGCCATGCTGATGCGCTCGGGCATCGGACCGGGCCATCACCTGCGCCAGCACGGCATCGACGTGATCGCCGACCGGCCGGGCGTCGGCCAGGGGCTGCAGGACCACCCGACCGTCACCCTGGTCAGCCATATCCAGCGCTCCTGGCGGATGCCGGCGACCATGCGCCGGCACATTCATTTGGGCTTGCGGTATTCGTCCGGCCACCCCGACTGCGCGCCCGGCGACATGTTTGCGCTCGCCAACAACCGGGGCGGCTGGCACCCGCTCGGTCATCTGCTCGGCGGGTTTGTTGTCTGCGTCAACAAACCGTACTCGCAAGGCGAGGTCACCTTGAAGGCGCGCGATCCGGACACCGAGCCCGTCATCAACTTTAACCAGTTCTCCGACGACCGCGATCTCGACCGGCTCGCCGATGCGGTCCGCCTCGCCTATCGTTTCATGTCGAACGCCGCCGTCAGCAATGGCATCAAGGGCATGTTCCCGTCGACGTTCAGCGAGAAGGCCCGCGACCTCGCCGTTGTCTCGGCCAACAACTGGCTTAAGACAAAAGCGGCGGCCCTGCTGCTCGACTTCCCGGCGACACGCGATCTCATGATGTCGCGGTTCATCAGTCCCGGCATCGACGTTCACCGCCTGATCGCCGACGATACTGCCCTGCGCGATTGGGTAAGGGATCACGGCTGCGGCAGTTGGCATGCCAGCTGCACCTGCCGTATCGGCCGCGCCGACGATCCGAACAGCGTCGTCGACCCGGGCCTGAACGTCATCGGCGTCGAGGGCCTGCGTGTCGCCGACGCTTCGGTGATGCCCAGCGTCGTCAGCGCCAACACCAACCTGACCACCATCATGATCGGCGAAAAAGCCTCGGACGCCATCCTGCATCGTTGAGTCCTTGCCTTTCGGCAAGTCGCGCATCACCAGCCCGCTCCCCCGCCTCCGGGGCAAAACGCCGAGAGGCGTTTTCGCCGAGGCCATCCATGGCAGTATCCTCGGGTTGGACGGGCTGGCCCTGGCCGTGCGAAGGCACAAGAACTCATCGCGCGGCTGACGCGGCCGGCGTCGGCCCGAACTGCTTCAGGCCACCGACCGCCTTGTCGACCATCGGCAGGACTTCGGTGATGAGGCGTTCCATGGAGCGGCGCGCGGCGGTGCCGTCAAGGGCGCCATATTGTAAGAAAAAGCTGTAGTGGCTGGGGCGGACGGCCTCGATCTCAGCGACGATACGTTCGGCACAGGTTTCGGGATCGCCCATCGGCAGGATATCGGCGACCTGCTCGGGCGTCGGCTCGCCCTCGAACGGCTGCGGCACGATCTCGAAACCGTCGAGTTTCTCGTAGCCGCCGCGAAACGCCATCACCAGCCGGGCCGTATAGATCGACTGCTCGGCGGCGAACAGGGCGGCGTCACGGTCGTCGGTGACGAAGACGGCGCGCTGCATGGCGAAGGGGAAGTCGTCGCCCGGCCGGCCCGCTTTGGCGAAGTGTTCGCCGACATGGGCCTTCACCCGCAGCATGGCCTCGATCGGCTGGGCGCCAACCGTGGCGAACGGGATGTAGCCCCGGCGCGCGGAACGCTCCAGATAGCGCGGCTCGTTGCCGGCGATGAACGTGCGGGGGTTGTCCTGCAGCAGCCGGACGCCGATGGCCGTTTCCGGCACCGTGTAATAGGCGCCGTCATAGGTGACGGTGCCGGTGTCGAGCGCCATCTCCAGCACGTCCATGAACTCGTGCGTCATCGCCCAGTTCTCTTTGAGGTCGACGCCGAAGCGGTCGAACTCATAGGTCTGGTAGCCCGATCCCAGCCCGATGATGAGGCGCCCGTTGCTCAACATGTCGACCATGCCGAGTTCCTGGATGACGCGCATGGGATGGTAGAGCGGCAGGACGAGGACCGCCGCCCCAAGCTGGATGCGTTCGGTGATCCCGGCGCAATGGGCGGCCATCACCAGGGGCGACGGGCACATGCAATAGTTCCCGAAATGGTGTTCGGCGAACCAGGCGACATCGAACCCGCCCTGTTCGGCATCGCGTACCAAGGCGATGGTGTCGTCGTAGATGGCCTTCGGCGCGCGTGAGAGGTCACGATGGGGCATCAAGGAAAAGAAACCGAGTTCCACGACAGTTCTCCCTAGATTCCGACAATCATCTCGCCGCCATTGGGGCTGATGACCTGACCGGTGATGAAGCTGGCCTCCTCGGAAGCCAGAAACAGGACGACAGCGGTTATCTCCGATGGCTCGGCGTAACGGCCCAGCGGCACCGCGCCGGCATCCAGGCGCTCTTGGACGCGCGCCATGCTTTGCTCGCGGGTCGGCAGCTTGGTCATGACCATCTCGGTCATGGTCGCGCCGGGCGCTACCGCGTTGACGTGAATGCCAAAGGGCGCGAACTCCTTCGCCCATGCCTTGGTCAGGCCGAGCAGCGCCGCCTTGGCGCCGGAGTAATGCGAATCACCGGCAATGCCCGTCATGCCCGCCGTCGACGCCGTGACGACAATCTTGCCGCTGCCGCGCGCCTTCATGCCCGGCACGGCGGCGCGGGTGGCGAAGAACGTCCCCTTGACGTGCACCCCGAACATGCGGTCGAAACTTGCCTCATCGACCTCTTCGATCGTGCGCATCTCGTCGATGCCGGCGTTGTTGACCAGAATGTCGATGCCGCCCATGGATGCTTCCAGACCGGCGATCGTCTCCGTGATGGCGGCGGCGTCAGCGACATCGCACGCAACGCCATGCGCGGCGCCTCCGGTTTGTCCGATAAACCCGACAGCCTCGTCGACCAGCGCGCTGTCGATATCAACGACCCCCACCGTCGCGCCACGCGCGGCAAACGCCTCGGCATGACTGCGCCCCATGCCGCGGCCCGCGCCGGTCACCACCACCCTCTTGCCGCTGAAGGACATGTGCCCACTCCCTAGTCGTCGTTCACGAGCAAGGTGTCTTCGGCACGCCAGGAAACATAAACGCTCGTTCCTTCCGGCATCAGCGCCTCGCCGCGCACCGACGGCGTACGTTTGGTCAGGATCACATCCGGCGCGACCTCGATGCGGTAGCGCAGGCTGCCCGCCGTATAGGTCGCATCGACAATCCGGCCTTCCAGGCTGTTATCGGCGTCTACAGGCCTATCCGACACGTTCACCGACTCCGGCCTGACACACGCGCACTGGGCGGCACCGTTGGGCGCCATGGCCGAATGCAGCACGAAACCCTCCGCCGTCACGGCGCGCGCGCCGTTGCCGTGGGCGGCAATCTCCTTGAGATCGAACAGATTGGCTTCACCAAGGAAACTGGCGACAAACCGGTCGACCGGGTGTTCGTAGAGATCGCGGGGCGAACCGACCTGGGCCACGCGGCCATGGTTCATGATCGCGATACGGTGCGACATCGCGGCCGCCTCGGCCTGGTCGTGGGTGACGTAGAGCACGGTCGAGCCAAGAGCTGCCTGGAACTGTTTGATCTCGTCCTGCATGGCTTCGCGCAGGTTCTTGTCGAGTGCGCTCAACGGTTCGTCCATGAGCAGCAACAGCGGGTCGTAGACGGCGGCGCGCGCCAATGCGACACGTTGTTGCTGACCGCCGGAAAGCTGGCTCGGTTTGCGGTTCGCCATATCGCCCAGGCGCACCAGGTCCAGCATGCGCGCGACACGCTCGGCCATTTCCGCCTTCGACACGCCGCGCATCTTCAGTGCGAACCCCACGTTGTCCCCGACACTCATATGCGGGAAAAGCGCGTAGTTCTGGAACACCATGCCGATATTGCGCTGGAACGGTGGCACGCCGACGATGTTCCGGCCGTCGATCAGGATCTCCCCACCCGTTGGCGGGATGTACCCGGCGGTGACGCCCAGCAAGGTCGTCTTGCCAGAGCCGCTGGGTCCGATGATCGAGAAGAACTCGCCGGGTTCGATATCGAGCGTGGTCGGTGTCAAGGCCTGCACCATGCCGTAGGACTTGGCGATCTCCCGGTATTCGATCCGCGCGCCCTGCCCGCTCATGACGCCTGGTTCCGCTGCATGCGCTTTTGCAGAACCGCCAGCGCGCCGAACAACGCGAACGAGATGCACAACACGAGCGTCGTCGCCGCCGCGATGATCGGCGTGACGTATTGGCGCAAGTCCTCCCACAAAAGGCGGGGCAAGGTGCGTGTCTCCGGGCTGGTCAGGAAAAGCGCGATGATGAGCTCGTCAAACGAGAAGGTGAAGGAAAGGATCGCACCGACAATGACGCCGACCCGGATCATCGGAAAGGTGACGTACCAGAATGTGCGCCACCATCCAGCCCCCATGGTCATGGCGGCATACTCATAGGCCGGGTGGTAGCCCTTCAGCGATGCCGCGACGGTGATGAAGACCAGCGGAATGCAGATCACCGTATGGCCCAGCACGACACCGGGATAGGTGCCGGCCATGCCGAGCTTCGCCATCACGGGATAGAGACCGATGGCCAGGATGATCTGGGGCAGCATGAGAGGCGCGATGACCAGCGCCGACATCGGCCGGGCACCAAAGAAACGGCCGCGCACGACGCCCAGCGCGGCCAACGTGCCGAAGGTCGTGGCCAACAACGCAACGGGCACGCCGATCTTGACGCTGTTCCACAACGCCTGAGGATAGTCGACACGCTCGGCCATCGCCTCGTACCAGCGGAACGACCACTCGGTCGGCGGGAAGCTCAGGTAGAGCTTGTCGGAGAACGACATCGGCACGATGACGAAGGTCGGCATGACCAGATAAAGCAGCACCAGTGCGGCGAACCCGACCATGGCGATCTTCGCGATCCGGCCCGCTGTCGTCCAGCGGGTCATTCGAGCACGCCCCCGGCGCCGGCCCGGCGCGCGACACGGTCATAGAGAATGTAAAGCGCGACGGTCAGGATCAGCAGCAGGGAAGCGAGCGCGGAGGCAAGCTCCCAGTTCACGGTGATCGAGACCTGCTGCTCGATCAGGACGGCGACCATCATGTTCTGTGCACCGCCGAGGAGCGCCGGCGTGATGTAAAAGCCGAGCGAGGTGATGAAGACCAGCGCCACGCCGGCACTGACGCCCGGCATCGAAAGCGGCAGATAGACATGCCAGAAGGCGCGGATCGGATTGGCGCCCAGCACGCCGGCGGCGCGCATGAAGCTGGGGTCGATGTTGCGGAAAGCGCTGATCAACGGCAACAGCATGAACGGCAGCATGATGTGTACCATGCCGATATGCACACCGATGTTGTTGTGCATCAGCCGCAGCGGCGCGTCGACCAGGCCGAGGTCGATCAGAAACCCGTTGATCACGCCCTTGCGCTGGAACAGCACCATCCACGCATAGGTGCGGATGACCGTGCTGGTCCAGAACGGCACCAGGATCAGCGCGAACGAGATCTGCAGCCAGCCGCCTTTGAGGCGCGCGATCAGCGCGGCGACCGGATAGGCGATCAGCAAACACAGGATCGTCACGGTCGCGGCGACCTGGAACGTATAGCCGAGGACCTTGATATAGGACGACCGCTCGAAGACGGTCATGAAGTGGAAGAACAGCGGTTCGTCGATGCCGAAGCTGCGGGTGACGACGGTGAACAGCGGCCACAGAAAAAACAGCAGCAGGAACAGAACCGGCAGCGACAGGATCACAAAGTAACCTCGGGCAGGGCTCCACACCCTGCCCGAGGCCTTTGTCGTCACATGGCTTTCACTTGCCATCGACCCCGCCGCTTACTGTTCTCGCGGGCACGTGATGATCAGCTCAGAAGCCACTCGTTGAACTCGTTGATGACCTCCTCGCCGTTCGCGGCCCAGAACTGGAAGTCCGACCACACACCCTTGCCGATGTTGTCTTCCGAGCTCGGCAGCAGCGGCAGACGGTCGGCCGGGATGTACTCCAGCGCCGCCGGCACCACGGGACCATAGGGGATGTTCTGGGAATAGATCGCCTGGCGTTCGGGCTCCAGCGTGTGGGCGATGAACTCCATCGACCAGCCGACATTGCTGGCGCCTTTCACAACGCACCACGAACCCGACACGAAGAGCGCGTCGTTGAACGTGTAGTCGACCGGCGCGCCATCGACCTTCGGCTGATAGACACGGCCGTTCCATGTCGAGCCGACATCGCTCTCGCCGTCGATCAGGAACTGGGCGGACTGGCCGCCGGACTCCCACCAGATCAGTTCCGGCTTGATCTTATCCAGAGCGGCCAGACCGCGCTGGACATCGATCGGATAGATCTGGTCCTTCGGCACGCCGTCGCCCATCAGCGCGACCTCGAGCGTCTGGAAGGCCTGCTTCCACAGGCTGCGGCGGCCGGGGAACGCCTCCATGTTCCACATGTCGACCCAACCCTGCGGCGGGTTTTCGCCAAAGGTGTCGGTGTTCCAGGCGACGACCTTGGCCGCGACCTCGGCATAGACGTGATCGTCCCAGGCGGCAGCCGGCAAGACGGCATCGCGGTCGGTCAGGCTCCAATCGATCGGCTCGAGCCAACCGTTGTTGCCGGCGACCGGCGCCTCGGCGGCGTCGATGTTCAAGATGTCGAGGTCGACATTGTCGGCCTCGATCATCGACTTGATCTTGGCCAGGCCCGCATAGGGCGCGGTGATGATCTCAATGCCCGTCTTCTCGGTGAACGAGTCGAAATAGGCGGCCTTATAGGCCTCATCCAGAGCACCGCCGCCCGACGCAATGACCAGCTGATCGGGTTTCGACTGCGCGATCGCCGGGAAACCCAAGGCACTAACCGCACCGGCGGCGGCGACACCTGCGGTACCCTTCAAGACCTGACGGCGCGACGTTCCCTTCCCCGTGACGGGGCTCGATTTCTTCTTCGTCGACATGGTGCTCCTCACTCCCTTTGTTGGCTAACGAAGGCGCACGACCACGCGACAGCGCGCATGGGCGTCGCCGAGAACGGCAACGTCGGCTGCAAGACTGCTTCGCTTGGATGGAAAGACTTGGGCTCAACAGGTTCGGGACGCGGTCGGTCGCAACGGGCCGTTACGACCCCTGCACGCCGTGACTCGCACGTCGACAACGATGCGGCCCTGTCCGCCAATCCTCCCCCATTCCCCGGGCCGACATCATGGCTCGGCCTCTTGGCATCCTGCCATGCCGATCCCTGACATGGCGGCAGAAGACGTTGCGTTTCCCTGCAGTAGAATGTTCGGGCCTGTTCGGTTGTCTGTCAAGAAATGCGCAGTCTTGTCACATAGTGACAGAGTTGTGCGCGCGCCTTTCGTTAGCCGGCGCGCACGGCGGCGGTGTGGTCTTTGAACGCAGGATCATTCATCAGCGACTTGCAGCGCTCAAAGCGGTTGACGGAATAGGCCCAGAAGTCGTCGGCGGGGTTGCCGTTGGCGTGGGCGATCAGACCCCACAGTGTCCATAGCAGATCGCACATCGCCTTATAGAGGACCATGCGCCCCTGCTCGGACGGTCTCGGCGCACGGCCGAAGTAAGCTTCCATCATCTCGTGATCATGGTCAGGGCCGAACCCGGCCTCGACGGAAAAGTCGCCGAGATCCCACAGCGGGTCGTTCATGCCCGAATACTCCCAATCGATAATCCACATGCGCTTGCCGTCATCCAGCATGTTCTCGACCATGGGATCACAGTGGCAGGCGACAAGCGGGACCGTGTGCGCGGCAAGTGCCTCACGCACGGCCTGCGCCTCGGCGACCGTGTCGTGGTAGCCGTCGGGAAACGTCGTAACACCCAGCTTGTCGAGATGGGCCAGGTAGTCGTCGATCATTGCGAAGAGTTCGAAACGAAACTCGAACGTCTGGCCGGAGGTATGCAGCTTGCGGAAAGCCTCGCCCGCCCGCGCCGGCGCGCCCGGCAGCGTCTGCAGAAGCTCCTGCGACATCGTCGTGGTGTCACCTAGAAACGGCGTCACCATCACGGCGTCGTCGCCGAAATGGAGCACCTCCGGGCTGACGCCTGCCGCGGCCGCCGCGCGCGCGTTGACCTGCTCGACCGAGCGGTCGATGAAACCCTCGGTGCCGTCGCCGGGGACCCGCACACAGTATGTGCCGTCCGGTGTATCGACCCGGTAGACCTTGTTGGTCAGGCCATAGAGGCGTTCGATGGTGCACGACGCCGGATCGATCCCGGCGAGAAACGGCACCTTGCTCATGGCCTCACGCGCAATGGCAAGATCTTCGTCGGTGGTCTCCATGACGTTACTCCTCCGGCTTGCGGCCAACGACGGCGGCCCATCCCAGATGCCCGGTCCGGCTGGCCTCACACCACAGATCGTAACGTTCGATGGTGTCGTCGACGTCGGCCAAGCTTGCGTACGCGGCGAGCTTCTCGCGCTTGTCTTTGACATCGCGGCGGATGCGCTCGAAGGACGGCACGATATGGCGGCTCCAATCCTCCTGTGCCGTCACAACAAACCCCGCGTTCTCCAGGCCGGCAACATAGTCGTTGAGCGACCAGAAGCCGGGCTCCGAGATCTCGGCCAACAAAGCAGCGGGCGCGCCGGCGGGCTCACCAACCACCGTCAGGTCCGTGATCGCGACCGTACCGCCGGGACGCAGGACGCGCGCTGCCTCGGCCATCGCATGCCCGCGGTCCGGCGAGAACAATAGGGAGTCCTGACACCAATAGACATCGAACTCGGCATCGTCGAACGGCAGGTCCTGAAAATCGGCGAACGCATAGGTGATGAGGTCGGCGCCGGGTCTGCCTTCGCTCCATTCGGCGGCCGTCTCAAGCTGCCCCCGGGAGATGTTCGTTGCGACGACCGTTGCGCCGAACGTCGCCGCGAGATACCGCGCCGTACCGCCGACACCGCAGGCGGTTTCCAGAATGCGGCACCCGGGCGCGATCCCGGCCAGCTTGGCCAGCGCCATCGTTGCTTTCAGGGCCGCGGGCTGAAGCGCCTCGTCGCCTGTCTCGAAGAAGCCCGGATGGATCTGGTCGCCATACACCTCGAGCAGCGCCCGGTACATCGGCGCGTCGTAGCGCGCTGTAACGGCGGATTGAAAATCGGACTGGCCCATGTCGCTCCCATCACGATGACGCGCCATTGTGTGCGAGGTCAGCATCGAAGAAAAGCCGGCCAAGACGAGTGGGCCGGCTCTGCCCCAATCCAAAGAGCAGCCAAAAGCCGCAGTATCGGCCGCCAAGTCACCCGGCGACTCGCACGGACGTGGTCAAACCCTTCGATTTAGGTTTGTAGATCAAGTTGTTAGGGAGTGGCGGAGAGGAAGGGATTCGAACCCTCGATGGGCTTTTGACCCATACTCCCTTAGCAGGGGAGCGCCTTCGACCACTCGGCCACCTCTCCGCCGCCGTTTCTAGTGATGGCGAAAGGCCGCGTCAATGATGCGGATTGGCCGC
>JANQGO010000312.1 GCA_028277285.1 Alphaproteobacteria bacterium
GCCAGGCCGCCCGACAGCAGCGTCGACAGGCTCGCCTGCAGCAACGTGAAGCGCAGGACACGCCAGACGTAGCGGTCGATGCCCGTCGACATGCCGCTGCCCGACGGCGCCGCATGCAGCAGCGCCGCGAGCGCCACCAGCGCCAGACCCAGACTGGCGCCAAGCGCCAGCGCGCCCGGCCACAGGTTGGCGCGCAGCAGGCTCATGGGCGCCTGGTGGTCATTGTGCGATGGCGTTGAGCCACTCGTCGATCCAGGCCGTCCGGTTCGCCGCGACCTCGTCGGGGTCGATCAAGAGGACCGCATCGGGGGTGGGCAGTTCGCCAAATTCTGGCGGCAGCGCGTCACCCAGATCGGTGACCGGATACATCCAGTTGCCGGTCGGGATAACGGTCTGGAACCCGTCCGACGTGATGAAGTCCAGGAACTGTTTGGCGAGTTCCCGATCGTCGGAATTAGCGGTCATGGCCGCGACCTCGATCTGGATGTAATGACCTTCCGGGAACATGGCGGCGGCATAGCGATCCGTCTCTTCGACAATCTGATGGTAGGCCGGCGAGGTCGAATAGCTCAGCACCATCGGCGCTTCGCCTTCCAGGAAAAGGTTATAGGCTTCGCCCCAACCCTTGGTCACCGTCAGGATGCGGCCGGACAGCGATTGCCACGCGGCCGGTGCCTCGTCGCCATAGACCGTCTTGACCCACAGCATCAGGCCAAGGCCCGGCGTGCTGGTGCGCGGGTCCTGGATGATGATCTTGGGGCCATCGGGATTGTCGATCAGCTCGGCCAGGCTGGCCGGCGGTTCTGGCAAGACGTCGCTGTCGTAGACGAACGCGAAGTAGCCGTAGTCGAACGGCACGAAGGTCGTGTCATCCCAGGGCAGCGGCAAGTCCAGACGCGACAGGTCGGCCTCGTGCGGCGCCAGCAGGCCGGTCGCCTCAGCCTCGGCCATCAGGTTGGTGTCGAGGCCCAGGATGACATCGGCCTTCGTCGCGTCGCCTTCCAGGCGCAAACGGCTCAACAACAGGCCGGCATCGTCGACGCCGACCCAGTCGATGGTGCAGTTGCACTCGGCCTCGAATGCCTCGGTGATGCCGGGGCCGGGGCCCCACTCGCTGATGAACGAGTCGTAGGTATAGATCGTCAGGGTCCGGTCCTGCGCGTGTGCGCTCAGCGCGCTCGCCAGGAAGACCGAACCGGCCGTCAGTAGAACTCTGCATGAAAACCGCATCGCAATCCCTCCTTCGTCTGGTTTCCGAAGGGGTTCACGATTGACGGGGCCTTGGATGTCATCGCCTCATTCCCTCCGCCGGCATGACCCGGATCAGGTTCAACGGGTCGGTGCGATGGCACCTCTCAGCCCAAGCAGGGCTCCCCGTGAGTGATGGTCATGAGTTAGGCGCAGCAGGGCGCCTTGGCAAGGGGATTCTCAGGCTTTCCGGCGCAGGCGGAAGGAATAGACGCCGTCTTCTTCCGACCAGTCGAGCAGGGTATGGCCGGTGAGTTCACTGAAGGCGCGAAAGTCCTCGACCGCGCTGGGGTCGGTCGCCAGGACCTCGAGCTCGTCACCGGGCTCGAGCGACTTCAGCTTTTTCTTCGCCTTCAACACCGGCAGCGGGCAGGCTAGCCCTTTGACGTCAAGCAGGTGGCTCATGGCCGTCAACCCTGCGCGCCGGGGCCAAGCGGCTGGCCGTAGCTGAACTCGACCAGCGCGCCGTCGGGGTCACGCACGCCGCAATAGTAGCCTACCGGATAGGGCTCTTCTGTCGGCGGCCAGAACAGGTTGCCCATGGCCTCGGCGTTCTTCGCGATCCGGTCGACCTCTTCGCGGCTGGCGCATGCGAAACCCAGATGGCTAAAGTCGCGTTCGTCCTGTGTCTCGGGATTGCCGCCTGTCATCATGACGAACACGAACTCCTTATCGCGTCCCGGCTCGGCCATCCAGATCACGCGCTGGCCGTTATCGTTCCGCTCGTGCACGACCGACATGCCGCATAGTTGCTCGTAGAACGCTTGCATCGCATCGATGTCGCGGACGTGAAGGGCGATATGGGTTAGAACCGGCGTCATGGCGAACCTCCGAGGCCTCATCTTGGCATGTTCTCTGGCGACGGCAACCGTTGCGGCCCATGCCGAAGACGCCTGTGACGGCAGCGGGTGCATCAGCATTGCCTGGCCGAACTACGCGGATATGGTCTCGACCGAGTCCGATGTCGAGGCGCTGTTGGCGGCAGGCGGCCTTTCTATCGACGAGGCCGATGTCATCACCGCATTGGTCGTGCGCCGGCAAGCGCTGCGCATTCGTGGCCTGGAGCTGCGCTATCTCGTCGGCAAGACGGCGACGTCGGAAAGCAAGGGAACGGACAAGCTCGATCACATCCGTCATCAGATCGCGTCGATAGAAGAAGAGATCGGCTATATCGACCGCGAGCTCACCGAACGCCTGGACGCCTTTGGTAAGCAAACCGGGCCATGGATTGTGTCGCGCACCGATGATGCGTGCACGCAGTATTGGTTTGTCGCGCGGTCGCCTTGCGACATGCATCAAGACATCTCGCTGCAATCGGTCGTCAAACCGCATTGGCTCGAAACAGATGCGAAGATGAATGCGTTGGCTGACGTCGACCTGCCGGGTGTCTGCGCGCCGTATCATCTTGGCCTGCGCTGCCCGTCGCCGCCGTCAGACGAAGCGCAGGTTCTGCACATCGACGGTACGGTGGTGCGCTTTCGTCACGGCGACTGAACGGGCGGGAAACGGACGGCAGCGATCGGCGGTAGGTGGGCGCTGATCAGGTCCCAGGTGTCGCCGCTGTCGTCGCTGACCCAGAGCGCTCCCGTGGTCGATCCCATGGCCAGACGATCGCCGCTGGCATCGATGTCCAAGGCGTGGCGATAGACGAGATCATAGGCCGGCGCTTTCGGCAGGCCCCGGTCGAGGACGTCGAAACTTGCGCCGCCGTCGCGCGTGCGCAGAACCACAAAGCGTCCGTCGGCCGGAATACGTTTGACGTCCGATGCCGCGGGCACGAACCATGCGGTGTCGGGGTCGCAAGGATGAACGGCGACGGCAAAGCCGAACCGCGATGGTGCGGGCGCCGTTATCGCCTGCCAGGTCTCGCCCGCATCGTCGGACCGCCAGATCCCGCAATGATGCTGCGTCCACAGCCGGCGCCGATCGCTCGGGCAGGCGACCAGACGATGGGGGTCCTGCTGTTTGGGATCGTCGGCGATAGCGGGCGGCAGATAGTCGGCGACAAGACCGTCGGCGGTCAGGCGCCATGTGTCGCCGCCGTCGCTGGTCTGCCAGATGCCGCCGACCGACACCGCCAGCGTAACGTGGTCGGCATCGTTCGGGTCGACACAGATCGAATGGATGCCCGGCTGATCATACCCGCCGCCCCACCAGGCCTGACGCTCGTCGCGCTGCCACAGCGCGCGGTTCATGGTCCACGTCTCGCCGGCGTCGTTTGACCGGAAGAGCGCGCCGGGGATCGTGCCGGCCCACAGGTGGCCCGAGCCGGTGCCGGCCTCTTCAAGACACCAGATGAGGTCCACCGCCAGGTCGCTTTCGGCCTCGGCCGGCAGGGCCGGCGCGGCGACCTCGCGCCACGACCGGCCGCCGTCGACGGAGGCGTGAAGCTTGGTGCCGAAGTGCCCGAGTCTGAGCGCGGCGAGCAACGGTCCGCCGGCGACCTGCAGGACTTGTGTCACGGGGTCGCCGGCAAAGCCGATCAGGGAAAGCGACCAGCCGGAGCGTTGTCGTTGCGCGGCGAACAACCCCTTGCGCGTCGCGATATGCAGGAGATCGCCCGGCACGTCAGCCTCCGGTCAGCGACTGCATGACATAGACCTCGTCGCCTGGCCGCAGAGCCTGGCTCAGCCCGTCGGCCGCCGTGCCGTTGACAAAGAGGCGGACGTGGCGGCGCAGGCGGTCCCGCTCGTCGAGAATGTAGGGCCTCAGTTGGGGCTGCTGCTCGAACAGCGCGTCGAGCGCGCCCGCCACATCGCTCGCCGCGACGTCGGCAGGGGGACAATCGAGAAATCGCGCGATCTGCTGCGTCACGACGACGTGCACGGTCACGGCCCGGCCCTCCTTAAGAAGGGCATAGAGGGTGGCAAACCACAGGCTACGGCACAAGACTTTGCCCGCGAAAGCAGGCGCGTGTCGGACCGTCAGTCGTTGCGTGAGCGGATCGCGAGCCAGACGATCAGCAGGAACAGGCATCCTGCCGCGCCGACGGCGAGATCGCCGCCGGTGGGTTTGGTTCCCGTGACGGCGAATGGCCCTGCCGACGTACCCGCCGCGCCCCCCAGCAGCAGCGTGTCGGCCGACAGGGCCAACAAGGAGATGGCGCCGGTCAAGACCGCCATCAAAACGATCGCCTTGGGCAGGCGTCTGGCCGGCTGGGAGCGGCTGGGTTCTTGATGTGCCATCGCCCGGTCGGGTCCCGTCAGGACAACTGGCGGAGGATGTGAAGGTTGAGCAAAAACGAGTCGGCGGAAACACCGACATTCACGAACCGGTTCTCGACGCGCTTGATGTTCGGTTCGATCAACAAGCCCGCCTTGATCGCTTCGTCCATGGCGTCTTGCAGGTTCTTCATCGCGGTGACCGCGGCTTGCGCGAGTTCCTGATCCGACCGTTTGGTCGCGCGCGATCCGTCGAATGCCAAGACCTGAGAGGAGGCGGTGTGGTGCTGTGTGTCCATTATGAGTTCCCCTAATCATTGACCGCCGACACGCATTTTTTTGAGGCGATAACGGCCTTAACGCGCACAACTATCTGATGGGACTATTTTACCTATTTCGACAGGATTCGCCTACGCGGAGGGGCGCATATTCTGGATATGATTCGTGTAATGCGGAGTAATTTGTACTACTTTAGTGGTATTCGTTAACAGGCCTCGGGACGGCGCGCACCGACTGCCTTGGCGATGTCGCGCTGGGGGCGAATCATCGGCCGGGCTGTGAGAGGCGTCACTTGACGATGACTCATTGGCGGTCGAAAAGCTTGGGCCGCAGATAGTGTTGGGGATGCGGGGTTCATTGCCGATGGCGGACACCGACAATCGGGTAGCGCGGCATCGGGCTCATGGCGCATCGGCCGTCCACGAGCACGAAGGCTGGAACTTCAAGGTTCTCGTCCTGCAGGGGACGGCGATCGACCTCAACCGCGTCTTCGCGAGCCCCAAGCTCGTTCTGCCCTATCTCTACATCGCACTCGGCGCGCCGGTCCTGTTCGCCGGTTTGCTGATCCCTGTCGTACAGGTCGCGCGCATGGTGACGCAACTTGTCACGGCTCCGCGGATCTCCTCGGCCGTGGCGCGCAAGTGGTTCATGGTGTTCGGCACCACCATCACGATCGCCGCGCTGGCCATCATTGTGTTCGCCGCAGAGCAGCAGCAGACGTTCTTCCTTGCTCTGCTCTTCCTGGTGGTCGCCGGCGTGCTGGGCATCGGCCAGGGGCTGAACACGCTGGCGCTTCAGACCATGCTGCGTCACATCATGACCCGGGAACGTCAGAACCGGCTGTTGCTGTTTCAGCAGATTATCGGCGGCATTCTCGCCATCGCGATTGCGGCCGGATCGGTCTTCTGGTTCGACATCGGCGATCCGCTGACCAGCCACATATCGCTGCTTTGGATCGGCATCGGCGCGGCGCTCATCGCGACGATCGTGACCGTGGCCGTGCGCGAATACTATGGCGCCCGCGATACGCCGCCGGAGGAGGCGGCGCCGGTCGAACCGGTCGAGCCATCGCAACCGGTGCCCAGTCTGCTGCACGGTTTCGGTCTGCTGCGCCGGCTCAAGTGGTTCCGCCAGTTCTGCATCCTCAGATGCCTGTTGCTGCCGGTCGAACTGGCGAAGCCGTTCTACGCCATTCACGCCGCACTGCCTCACGGCAACAAGACGGGGACGCTGCACGCCTTTGTCATCGCGTCGAGCCTGGGCATGGTGATGTCCGGGATCATCTGGCGCAATCAGACACGCTGGCCGTTGCGCTACTCCATCTTCGCTTCAGCCCTGATCGCCGCATCCGCGGCGATTGCCGCCATCGTCATCGAGATCGTATCCGGCGGTGCCGTCAACTATCTCTGGCACATGGTCGTGTTTTTCCTGATCGCCTTGGCGGCGAAGGGCACCAACGTGGCGCGGCAAGTCTATCTGTTGTCCGCGTCATCGAAGACCGATGCCGCCTATCATGTCTCCGTCAGCAATGCGATCACCGGCGTCGTGGCAATCGCGTTCGCCTTCGTCCTCGGCGTTCTCGCCCATGTCGGCCATGCGATCTGGCCCATTCTCGTTCTCTTGTCGATCAATCTGGTGACCGCGTGCTACGCCCTCAGCCTGCCGACCGCACGCCGGGCGATGGCGGAGGGGTCGTAGCGTCACCTGGTGCGGATCTGTTCTTAGGAACACGGCCAGCGGTGCTGGATGGCATTGAACAGGGACGAGATCGCGTAGTTCTCCATCTGCTCGGGGAAGGCGCGCAGGTAGTTGGTCCAGGCCAGCACGATTTCCAGCGTCGCCGCGCTTTGCGGCAGGCAGAACGGCGTCAGACCCAGGCCCTGATGAATGATGATGGTGTCGCCGACACCGCGCACATAAGACGAGCAGGCGACCATCTCGGTCCACTTGTCCGGCGTGATCTCGCTGGTGTCCTCGGTGATCACATAGTCGGCGAAGTCGACGCAGCCCTCATAGAAATAGGCGGCCGTCTGGCCTTCTTCCTGCGCCGCTACGCCAAGCGGCATAGCGAGGAAAACGAGTATCAGGACTGCTCTCACCATACGTCGCGTCTCCTGGAGCGGCTCGTGGTTAGGAGGAACCGGCTGACGGTTCCCCATAATCACGTGAATCCGCTCTTACTCTATGCGTCGAGCAAGTTTGCCTGCCGTGATGTCATCGCGAAGCCATTCCATCAAAACAGGATCTGCTCTAAGCCCAAAGCCATTGCCAAAGCATAGGGCGGGCGGGACCATAGGGCCATTCTCTGTGCCGACCCCCGCGCGGCCTCGGCCGGTGGCGCGGTTCACCCCAGTTTAGGAGGTCGACGATGACGGATTGCCGCTTATGCCGCGCCGAGGCGCTGGACCAGGACCCCAAGGGCCTGGCCAAACGGATCGCGTTTCCCACCCCGGTCTTCGAGGGCCACCAGGTCGTCATGACCACCGCCCACCACGACCGCGCCGAGGACGTCAGCCCCGAGGAATGGCAGGCGGTCGGCACCCTGATCGGCGCCATGAACGCAAGGCTGCGCCAAGAGCCCGGCTTCGAGCGCTGCTATCTCCTCGCCATCGGCGACGCCGACCCCCACCAGCTCCACATGCACGTGGTGCCGCGGTTCGAGGGCGACCCGCCGCTCGGCCCGCACATCTTCGGCGCGGAGGGATGGGTGGCCGGGCGGTCGTGATATCGACCGGCGTCACGGAACACGAGATCGTCGTACTCTTTGATGATGAGGTTGGCGGCGGTCCATATTTCTCGGTCGGAGACCGCCGGTTTCATTCGCATGGAAACTTCTTAAAGAGAGCAAACTGGACGATTTCTGCAAAGTCCGCCTCTCCATGCCCAGGATAGTCGTGCATATGGTCCAGGAAGACTTGGACTAGCTCCGACCGTCGTGAGTCTTCCGGAGGGCACGATCCTAGAAGCGATACGCCAACGCCTGCCCAGTCCGTAGTTGCAAACTCCTGCACTACTCTGAACGCACCCCAGCATTCGCCTGCCTGAAACGCCTCAGGGATCTCAAACGTTTCAGGTACAACAATTGTTTCCTCGTCGGGATCGACAGTCTCGAACAGTTCGCATTTCTTTGCCATTTCCCCCGCAGTGTCACCGTTGGCTTGCCCAGCAACGAAAAGGAAGACGGCGACTGCAGTACCAGCGAGTTTCATAACTACCCCCTATGGTTGCGGGCAGACTAACGCGGCAACCTCTCACGTTCTACCGCTCCCCTCTGGGGTGGTCCCACAACGCCTCTGCATCCCCGGTCAGCAGTAGGGCCAGATCGTCTAGCTCCTTATTCAGGTGCGTAGCCTGGCGGTAAGCCGCTGTGTTGCTTGGGTATGCCATCTGGATTGCCGCCATGGCCTTCCTGCAGGCCCTCATAGCCGCCAGAACGGCTGTCTTGTCCGCGAGTCCCGTCTTGCGCTTGGCCACTATGCGGGCATTAAAGAGCAGAGGGAACAAACTTGGAACACCAAACACTGTAATTGGGAAGCGACGCTTGGTTGCATAAGCTGCGATGGTGCAGTGTACTGGTCAATTCAGTACTCAATGTTGCGACGAAGCCGACAAGGGCAGTGCCATGCAACCTACTGAAATTTACTTAAAGTCAAAAAGGAACATGCTGTTAGCGAGTGGCGTGCTCTTACTCATTCTGTTTAGCGGTGTGGAGATAAGACCCGGAAGTTATGAAATTGCTGGTATGGAATTGACATTCAAAGATACGTCATATCTCGATACTATAATTTCTATAATTCTGCTTTTCTTTTTCATTCAATGCAGCCTATATTGGGCTACACAGAAAAAAGAAGTGCGTTCCTTAATACAGTATAGAATTGATGGCGGGCTTAGTTTCCTTGTTTCAGTAATGGCGCTCCTGGCGTTCGCCTACTATCGTCTGGTTCCACAATCTATTATTGAAAGAATTGGTACGCCCGACAATATTTGGTTCGAAATCATAGCCGTCATGCTGGGCTGGTTCTTGGCATTTTCAGCAAGAGCGATCATTTTTCGGTTTGTAGAGGCAAGTCGCAGGGTTCGAAAGAATGTGGAAGACGCAAGTCTTCAAGCATTGCTGAACAACAGGTGGAATTTTGTATTTAATCCGGCGCATCCAACCAAAGGTCATAAAGTCATGACCTTCAATGCAGACGGGACTATCGGCGAAGGAAGGAACCACAACGAGGATACGTGGAGGGTGCGAGGGGAATTTTTGGAGATACTGAATAGTAACCAGCAGATATACAGCCGCTTCAAATTTCATCCTATGGGTAACACATTTGACCACACAAACGATGATGACACGCTCTCGCTGCATTTTCAGCGGATTGAGCCCATAGGGCCAATCGAACCAGAAGAGAGCCAAGAATAGGGCGGCCAGTTCCGTTCCATGGATCGCTTCTAAAATAGGACAGATGTCTCGCTTTCGCGTTTTGCTCGCAAATCGGATCCGTGGTTCCGTTTTGCCGAACAAAGAGCGAATTGCCCTGACTGTCCGATTTCGATAGAGTTGTCTCCGACCGCCCGACTGGGTGTGTCGCACCGATGAGCCACAGACCACGGACACGTCCAACGGTCAGGCCGAAGCGGCCGGCGGTCTTCTCAAAAAACTGAACGAAACGGAGAACGCTCGGCGTGCGCCCGGCGTTCAAATGGAGAAGACCATGAAAGTCTGGCGCAAAAATGATGAGTCGCCTGACCGGCCTACAATCCGGACCTGGACGACAGAGGATCGGGGACCCTTCGTTCCTCGCAAGGCCCGACAGGTAGAGCCGCAAAGCCAAGACGGTGTATCCGATGCCGAGGCTGCACATCTTTGGCGACAGTAGGAAGCAGCGAACATCATCCGTGTCGTGCAGGTCGTTGATCCTGGGACCGGAGAGAGTTCCCCGGCGTTTGAGGCGCGGATCGATCACACGGGCAAAAGCGTCTTTGTGGCGACACCGGCACTCGAAAAGGCCAGCGACTAAATCCGATCCATGGATCGCTTTTGCCGGAGCGGACTATTCCGCTCTCGTTCCTGTTGCCCCAATTGTGGTTGCCAGTGCCTGGTCAAGTGCAGATTTGTCGCCGACCCTCCAGGCGTCGACGACTAACTGGCCCCGATCTGTGAGATGGAGTGTGTAGTCCGCACCGGCAAACACCCCCGCCGCGAGCGTGTTTGGTTTCGAGTGACGTCGACCCATGAGCACCAACCCCGCCGCTATCAAGGGAGCAAACTTCAGGACGTCGCTCGACGTGTATGCCATTGGTCGATGGGTCCTGTGCCAGGAACAACAGAAGGTCGATAGCCTCCTTGTTGAAAGCTTGGTTGAGCGCAACGAGCATCCCTTTCCAGACCTTTATTGCTTCACTAGGTATCTCTCCCCGGTGGTGAAGTCTGTGGCAGTTGGGACAAAGAGCGATCAGGTTATCGAACGTGTCTCCACCGCCGTCGGCAACGTGTTCCATGTGATGTAGGTCGAGCGCCAAAATTGTCCGGCAGCGAGGATTGGCACACATGTACCCGGCCTCCATCAAGACACTGCGTTTGACGCTCATGGGGATGTCTTTCTTGCGGGCCATGATCTTCTTAGCCTCAGATGAGGGTCGAGGTTCGGATCTTAACAGTGGTTGACCGGATTTGGTCCTCCGTTGGCTCAGTGGTTACCCGTGCGGTCACCCCGGATCTCTCGATCCGGGGTGACCATGCTGCCAAGTGCTTGATTTAACTGGTGCCGCCGCTCAGGATTGAACTGAGGACCTCACCCTTACCAAGGGTGCGCTCTACCACTGAGCTACGGCGGCATTGTGAGGCGGCGGGGAACCTGCCACAGTGCCCCGAGCGACGCAATTACAAGATCCAAGGGCTGTGATGGCCGACAAAAAGCCGCCGGAAGGCGCCGGCGACGACCGCGAGGCGCGGCTGGCCGCGGCCTTGCGCGAGAACCTGCGCCGGCGCAAGAGCCAGTCCCGCGAGCGCGGTCCCACGACTGAGACGCCCGAGATCGCCGAAAAGCCGCCTGCGAAAGGCTAGGGGCCGGCGGCTTAGGGGCGCTTGTCACGCCCGACCGGCCGTAACGCCCGGCAATTGCGGATATCCGCCGCATCGCTTACAAACCACGCCATGGTTCCGCCCCAACCGCCCGCGATCGTGGGCGGTCTTAACGGAACGGGCCGCCGGCAGGTGGGCGGCGGATTGGGGAGTTGGATGCTGG
>JANQGO010000185.1 GCA_028277285.1 Alphaproteobacteria bacterium
ACACGAATGCACGATGCGGCAAGTCAGGAGATTGCTGACCGCCGCACCGACGGCCGCGCCGAGCAGAAAACCCAGATTGCAACCGGAGACGAGCCAGCCGCCGATGACGCCCCGCCTGCCGGGCGGCGCCTTCTCGACCAGCAAGACCGACGAGCAGCTGTATTCGCCGGCAACCGATATGCCCTGTATCGCCCGCAGCAGGATCAGCAGCGCCGCGGCGGTCACGCCGAGTTCGGCATAACCCGGCAAGACCGCGATGCCCAAGGTGGCGCAGCCCATGATCGCGACCGAGAGCATCAACGCCGGTTTGCGTCCCATGCGGTCACCGAGGTGGCCGAAGACGATACTGCCGATGGGACGCGCGGCGTAACCGACGGCTAGGGCGCCAAATGCCGCCAGCAACGACGCGATGGGATCATCGGCCGGGAAGAACACCCTTCCGATAATGGGCGCAAGAAAACCGTAGGCGGCGAAGTCATACCACTCCAGCGCCGTGCCCAGGATGGTGGCCGCGTTCTGCTTGCGCGTGCCCAGTGGTCTCAAAGGACGCCTGTCGGTTGAAGACGCTTGGGTCAAACTCGGTACGCCGCCCCTCGAAAAGACGATACGCGGAAGGCCCGCCCGCGCGAGAACGCGACGGCCCACTCTTGATTCATTGGGTTGCCCCCGTGCCGAGCTTACCGGCTGGGACACCCGAGAGCCAGCGGACGCCTGGCGGACCGCAAAGGGAGGGCGGACGAGGCAGGGCTTGCGGCAGACGCCTCGGCGACCGACCATGTCCGGCCACACATTGGTCCCACCGCGATCCGCTCCAGCACAGGAAAACGAGTTGCTATGCCGCATATCAAGACATCAGGCGCCAATCTCTATTACGAACAATCGGGCGACGGGCCGGACATCGTCTGGATTCCCGGCGGCGATCAGCGCGGCCGCGAGATGCGCTGGCAGGTCGAGGGGTTTCCCGACTTCCGCAACACCATCCACGACCCGCGCGGCGTCGGCGAAACCGGCATCATCGACCAGCCGCCGTGGACAGTTAAGGACATGGCGCGCGACTGCGCCGAGTTGATCGAGGCGGTGTGCGAGCCGCCGGTCATCGTCGCCGGGCTTTCCATGGGATCGATGATCACCCAGGAAGTGGCCATCAACTGGCCGGAGCTGGTGAGGATCGCGATCCCCATGGGCACGGAAGCCTATGCCAGCGGTTTCTCGCGCGAATGGATGGAGTCGGAGATCCGCTACCGCCGCAACCACGGCGACCTGCCGCCCGACTTCGCCATGACCCACTACGGCGCCTTCATGTACCCGTCCGAGGTGCTGGGCGACGAGGAACTCTGGAACAAACTGAAGCAGGTGACGTCGGAAGCCTATGAGCACCGGGACGGCGCCATGCTGGACGCCCAATGGCAGGCCTGCTGCGAGTTTGATACACGCGACCGTCTGCCCGGCTGCAAGGTGCCGATGCATGTCATCGGCTTCAGCCAGGACATGCAGGCACCGCCGCAATTGGGACGCGAGGCCGCCGAGTTGGCAGGCGACGGCCACTTTCATATGCTGGAAGGGCTCGGCCACCTCTCGCTGTGCGGCCACAAGCCGGAGGTGGTGAACGCCAAGATAAGGGAGATTGTTGCGGCCTATGCCTGACGTTCTGGCCGATGTCGTCGACCTCGACCGCTACCCGATCACCGACCTCACCGCGCCTGCGGCCCAGGCGCTGGTCACCGATGCCAAGGCGAAGCTTGCTGATCCCGGCTACTTCACCATGCCCGGCTTCATCCGCGCCGAAGCCGTCAGCGCGATGGCTGAAGAAGCCAAGGGCCAACTCGCCAACGGTCACTGGCACGAGCGCATCCGCAACGCCGAGCACGGCGAGGAGACCGGCCTTTATCCGTGGCACCGGCCGACGCGCGCGGCGGTGTGCAGCGCCGGCGGCGACCGCATGCCGGCGACATCGGCGCTCAGACAGATCCATGTCTGGCAACCGCTGACCGACTTCCTGGGCACGGTCTTCGGCATCAGTCCCTACTACCCCTGCGCCGCCGACCCGATGGTCGGCTGCATGTTGACCGGCTACGCGCCATCGGACGAACTCGGCTGGCACTTCGATCCCAACGACGGCGTCGTCACCCTGATGCTGCAACAGGCCGGGCGCGGTGGCGTTTTCGAGTTCGCGCCCGCTGTGCGCCAGTCCGACAAGGCCCGCGCGGTCGATGTCTATGACGAGGTGATGGACGGCAACTGGCCGGGCCTCCAAAGCGAAGACCAGGAAGCCGGCACGCTCGCGCTCTTCAACGGCTACCGCTCGCTCCACCGCGTCACACCAATCGAAGCCAGCCCCGACCGTATCGTGCTGGTGCTGTCCTACGACTCCCAGCCCGACACGATCTTCAGCGACGACATCCGCATGAACTTCTTCGGCCGGACGTCCTGACCACCGTCAAACAAAGCTCCGCGGCGATCAGACCAGACCATCCTGGCTGAACGGCAGCGTGTTGAGCTCCCGGCCCGTACCCCAGAAGACGGCGTTGGCGACCGCAGGACCGATCGGCGGCGTGCCCGGCTCGCCCGCGCCGGTTGGCGCTACCGACGACGGCACGATGTGCGTTTCGACATGGGGCATATCGCTCATGCGAAGCGGCTCATAGTCGTAAAATTGGGATTCCTGTACTTCGCCGTCGACCATCGTGATTCGTTCGCGCAGCACGGCGCTGAGTCCGTAACCGATGCCGCCTTCCATCTGCGCGGCCACCTGGCCGGGCATGACGGCAACGCCGCAGTCGATGGCGCAGACGACCCGCTCGACCTTGATGCCGCCGCCTTCCAGCAAACGGACATCCGCGACCTGGGCCACGTAGGAGCCGAACGACTTGTGGACGGCGATGCCGCGATGCACATCGGCCGGCAGATCGGTCTCGCCCCAGCCGGCCTTCTCCGCCGCCAGGCTAAGCACCGCCGCCTCGCGCGGGTTGTTCTTCAGGTGCTTCAGCCGGAACGCGACCGGGTCCTCGCCGGCGGCACTGGCCAGCCGGTCCATCATGGTCTCGACAACGTAGGCCGTGTGGGTGCTGCCGACCGCACGCCACCACAAGACGGGGACGCGGGCGTCGGTGTTGTGCACCTCCAGGCGGTGGGCGCCGACCGCGTAGGGCAGCTCGCGCGCGCCCTCGACTGACGTGTTGTCGATACCGTCCCTGATCAGAGACGCCTCGAACGGCGTTCCCGTCAGGATCGACTGGCCGACAATGCGGTGGTGCAGACCGACGATGTTGCCTTCGCCATCGAGCCCGGCCCGGATCTTGTGCACGTACATCGGCCGGTAGTAGCCGCCGCGAATGTCGTCCTCGCGGCTCCAGATCAGCTTGACCGGCGCGCGGCCGTCGATCGCGACGGCGATGTTGACGGCCTCGTTGACGAAGTCCGATGTCGGGTTGGCACGCCGGCCGAACGACCCACCCGCATGGAGCGTGTGAATGTTCACCTGCGCCTGATCGAGTCCGGCAATCTGGGCCGCGATCGAATGATCCAATGTCGGCAGCTGGCTGCCGGTCCAGATGTCGAGCGACTCGCCGGGCTTCAGCACCGCGACCGCGTTCATCGGCTCCATGGGCGCGTGCGCCAGGAACGGAAACTCGAACGTCGCCTCAAGCACGGTCGCGGCATCGGCGAGCGCGGCATCGGCATCGCCGGTGTCCTCGGCGACCAGACCCGGCTGTTCGGCGAGAGTGCGGTATTGCGCCATGAGCTCGTCGGTCGAGCGGATCTCGGCATTGCTGTCGTCCCAGGTGATGTCCAGGGCGTCGCGGGCCTGCATCGCGGTCCAGGTGTTGTTGGCCAAGACGGCGATGCCTTGGGGCACCTGCACCACATCTTCGACGCCGGGCATCGCCCGCGCGGCGCTGTCGTCGTACGATTCCACGACGGCGCCGAATTTGGGCGGACGGGCGATAAGCGCAATCAGCATGCCCGGCAGTTGCACATCCTGGGTGTAGAGCTGCTCGCCCCGGCTCTTGGCGTGGGTGTCGACACGCCCATGTCCGGTCTTGCCGATAAACCTGAAGGTATCGGGCGACTTCAGCGTGATATCCGAAGGCGGCGTCTCGGACGACGCGGCAACGGCAAACGCGCCGAAGCCCGCCGACTGGCCTGACGGGTGCGACAAAACACCGTTCTCGACCGTGATCTCGTCTGCGGGAACACCCCACTCCTTCGCCGCCGCCTGGACCAGCATGGCGCGCGCCGCGGCACCGGCCTCACGGTACTGCATGAAGCTGTTGGGAATGCCGGATGAACCGCCGGTACCCTGCATCTGGCCCCAGTGCAGGTTGTTGTAGACGGTTGGGTCCGATGGCGCGTGGTCACCCCGGACTTTCGACCAGTCGGCGTCAAGCTCCTCGGCGACCAGCGACGCCAGGCCACTCACCGTACCCTGGCCTTTGTCGAGATGTTTGGAGAGCACCGTGACCGTGCCGTCCGGCGCGATCTGGACAAAGGGATTGAAGGTGCCGTCACCGGTGGATGCGCCGACATCACCGGCGCGGAAGCCGACGATGAGCCCGGCGGTCACGCCACCGCTCGCCTGCAGGAAGGTCCGCCGGCTGAAACCACCGGCCGTCTTCTGGTCGTCGCCATAGAGCAGATGCATCAGTGTCTTCATGGCTCAGCCCTCCAGGATGTCGGCGGCGCGGTGAATGCCGGCGCGGATGCGTTGATAGGTCGCGCAGCGGCAGACATTGCCGTCCATCATGGTGTCGATGTCCTCGTCGCTGGGCTTGGGCGTGATCACCAGGAGCTCGGCCGCCTGCATGATCTGGCCCGACTGGCAATAGCCGCATTGCGGCACATCCAGTTCGGCCCATGCCTGGCGCAGCGCCGCGACCTCCGGGCCGTCGGCGGCCTCGATCGTCGTGACCGACGCGCCTTCGATGTCGCCCAGGAACGTCTGGCACGAGCGCATGGCGACACCGTCCACGTGGACCGTGCAGGCGCCGCACATGGCAACACCACAGCCGAATTTGGTGCCGGTCAGCTTCAGTTCATCTCTCAGGACCCACAGAAGAGGCATGTTCGGGTCCGCATCGACGGTACGGGACTCTCCGTTCACGATCAGTGTCGTCGCCATGGTGGTCGATCTCCCTGAAAAAACGATTCTCTGAGGTAAACTACACAGTGTAGTATAGTGTCGCCTTGGCGTTTGTAAACTCACAAGTTTACACTGTCACCGTTTGTTGATTCGTTGGTTCGTTTGGGAGAAGAAGGCGGATGCCGCCGATTGAGAAAAAGCGCGATCAAATTCTCGAGGCCGCCGTCGAAGAGTTCCAACAGCGCGGCTTCGTGGGCGCCAGCATGGACCGCATCGCCGAACTGGCGAACGTCTCCAAACGCACGGTCTACAATCACTTCGAGAACAAACAGGCGCTTTTCAACGCCATTGTCCGGCTCGCCTTCGAAGAGGCGCGCCAGACCGTCGATGTCGCCTATGTGCCCGGTGGACCGCTACGCGAACAACTGGTCTCGATCGGCCAGGCGGAGGGCCGGTTGCTGCGGTCCGAACGTTTCATGCGTCTGGCCCGCATGGCGCTGGGCGAGACCATGCGCGCGCCCGAGATTGCCGAGGCGGTTCAAGAGGAAGCCGACAAGATCTCCGTCTTCAACGACTTCATGACGGCGGCCCGCGACGATGGCGCCATCGTCGCCGACGACATCCAGGAAGCGACGTCGCAGTTCCTGGGCCTGATCAAGACCCGCGCCTTCTGGCCCTACGTGATTTCCGGTGGACGCGTGAGTGCCGAGGACATGGAGACCATCGTCCAGAGTTCCGTCGACACCTTCATGGCGCGGTTCGCAAGCGGCTAACCGCGGGGATCGCTACGACTCCAGCCGCGCCCTAGCATCGACGGCAATGGCGCCCTGACCGGACGCGCGGACGATCAACGGATTGATATCGAGCTCCCGGAGACGTTCGCCAGCGTCGATGGCAAGCCAGGAGAGGCGCGCGGCGGCATCGGCGATCGCCGCGACGTCGAGCTTCGGGCGGCCGCGCGCGCCATCGAAGGCGGGCCACAGGCGAAGGCCTTCCATCAGCGCCTTAACGCTCTCCGGTGCGACAGGCGCTGGCAGCAGCACGACGTCGTCGATGATCTCGGCCAGCACGCCGCCCAGGCCGACCAGCACCATCGGGCCGAACTGGTCGTCGTGTTTGATGCCCAGGATGACCTCCTCGATGCCGTCGGCCATCTCAGCGACGAGGCAGCCATTGAGGCGCGCGCCCAGCCGTTCGGTCATGGCCTGCCAGGCCGTTTCGAGGGCAGCGCGGTCGGCCAGGTTGAGCGCGACCGCGCCCTCGCCGGACTTGTGGACGAGGTCGGGACCGAAACCTTTCAGCACGACCGGATAGCCGATCGCCTCGGCGGCGGACACGGCCTCGTCGAGGTTTGCCGCCGGTGTCTCGCGGGTGACGGGCACGCCATAACGTGCCAGCACCTGCTTGACCCTGTGTTCATCGACCATGCCGTCGGCGAGACCGGCAAAGGGTTCGTCATCCGGCAGATCATGGGGACGCACCGGTTCTGCGTCCGCCCCGGTCGGTGTCATCCAGCCCTGCAGCACGCGTAGCGCTTCGTCGATCGTCTCGTAACCCAGCACGCCCATGTCGCGGACGATCCGGCGGCCCTCGTCGCTGGCGTTGCCGGGGACGAAGACGACGACGGTGGGTTTGCCCGTCGCCTTTCCGCTCCTGGCCAGGATCTCGGTCGATTTCGTCAGCTGCGGCGCGGTGGCGATGACCAGCAGATTGGCGCTGACATCCGGATCGGCGGCGGCCAGCGACAGTCCACTGTCGTCAACACTGACGAAATCCTTCGCCCGCGTCGCACCGATATCCAGGGGATTGCCGAGCTGGACGGGCTCGTAGATCTCCTCCAGCGCCGTGCGCGTCTGGGCTGAGAACGCCGCCAGCCTGAGGCCGCGGTCGGCGAAAAGGTCGCTGGTGATCGCCGCCGCACCGCCGGACCCGGACATGACGAGAATACCGTCGCCTCGGGGGTGGCCGTGGCGCGAGAACATCTCTGCCGTCTGCATCATGGCGACCGTGTCGTCGACGGGGATGACGCCGGCGTCGCGGCAGACGGCCTGCAGCACGCGCCACGAACCGGCAAGGCTCGCGGTGTGGCTCATGGCGACCCGCGCGCCCTCCTCCGACCGCCCGGCCTTCACCATCAAGACGGGCTTGCCGGCATCGCGGCAACGCTTGGCGGCGGCGACGAATCGGCCGGGATTCTTGAACCCCTCGACATAGAGCGTGATGACGCGAGTCGCCGGGTCGTCCGCCATCCATTCCATGAAATCGGCGAGTTCGAGGTCCGCCTGGTTGCCGACCGAGACGGTGCTGGAGAAGCGCGCACCGTCGCAGACGCCGCGGTTATAGACCGTCGCCATCAGCGCGCCGGACTGGCTGATGAAACCGATGCCGCCGGGTTCGTGCCCCGTCAGCTCCATCGACGGCGACGAGTTCATGATGAGCCTGGCGTGCGTGTTGATCAGGCCCAAGCAATTGGGGCCGATCAGCCGCATGCCTGCGGTGCGCGCGACCGCGTTGATTTCTTCCTGCAGGCGCGCGCCTTCCTCACCGGTCTCGGTGAAACCGGCCGTGATCAGCACACAGCAGCCGACGCCCGACGCCGCGCAGTCCCTGAGCTGATCCAGGACCAGGGCCCGCGGCACGGCGATCACCGCGACATCTACCGGTTCATCCAACGCCGAGACCTTGGGCACGGCAGTCAGGCCGAACACGGTGTCGCGCTTCGGATTGACCGGTACGATGCGACCCGGGAAGCCGCCTTTGATCGTGTTGTTGAGGACGCGCGCGCCGAACTTGCGCAGGTCCTCCGAGCCGCCAATCACCGCGACCGAGCGCGGGTTCATAATCTCGGCGATCGACAGGCGCGGCGCGGGGGTCTCTGTCATGCGGGGTACTCGGTCAGATGGCGGGCGCACCCAGTGAACGGGGGCATACCGCTCCCGTCAATAGCGCTTGGGTACGAAACGCGCGTAGTACGCCATGGCCGCCATGCCGATACCGCCCGCAACGAACACCGCCGGCAACGCGAAGACCTTAAGCAACACGGAGAAGATGGCCGGCGGCCCGATCTGTGAGGTATCGCGGAACGTCGCGAAGACCGACGTCATCTCCGGGCGCTCATGGGGGTGGACGGCCCGCAGAAAGAGCATGTTGCCAGCACCATCGATCAGCGAGGTCACGACCGCAGCTGCCATCAGCAGGCCGACGCCGAGCCACGGCGAGCCGGCAAACACCGCGACGACGACGCTGATGACGGCACTGGCCGCATAGCCCGCCAGCAAGAGCGCTCGGATGCCGAAGCGGCGGCCGATCTTGGCCCACACTGGCACCAGCAGCACTGAGGCCGATCCAGCAGACGCCATCATGCCGGCGACGTCGTCACCCAGACCCGACTCGACGCAGTAGATGGGCGCATAAATGAAAAACATCGCCCACCATGCCGAACGCCCGACCGCCAACAGCCAAGCCAGGCGAAGCCGTGGCTGCCGAAAGAACCGTGGGAAGAACCGCAGCGGGTTGGGAGGCGGCGTCTTGGCCGCCTGGATCGCCGGGTTGTCGGACAGTCTGAGGTAAAGGAAGACGCCCATCAGGATCATGCTGAAGATGATCGTCAGCAGAGACGGCAGCCAATAGGCAACGTTGGTCCACAGCCAGACCCCAAGATAGGGCCCGATGATGAAGGCAACGCCCATGAACCAGATGCGCACCGGCTCGAACCGGGCGAAGTCGCGCCGTGGGATCGTGTCCATCAGATAGAGGTTCAAGCTGACATCGATCGCGATCGAGCCTGCCACATAGAAAAACATGCCGAGCGCGTAGACGAAGAGGTTGTCGCTCAACAACAGAACGGCCGCGACCATCATGGCGAGCGTGCCGACGACAACGACACGGCGCCGGCGGATCAGGTGCACCATCAGCGGGATCGTGAGGCTGACGGCGAGCCCGCACGCGCTGACCGCCAGGTAGAGCATGCTGACTTCCTGCGCGGTGCCGAGCAGTTCGAGCGCCCGCAGTGGGATGATCGTCATCAGGACGGTGCGGGCCATGCCCTGGGTCGCGTAGAGCCACGCGAAGGGGATCGCCTTGGGCAGATCGGCGACCCCGAACCAGACGGGAAGATGAATACCCCGCACGTTGCTGCGCCCCCGGCAGCTTGGATGAACTTATGCGGAGCTTATCCGACGGCGTTTACGGCCAAGGCACAAGCGCTAAGCACGCATGGCTGGGTTGCCTCAGGCGGGCGCGGGTTCAACCTGCCCGCTCCTGCCGTTGTTGCCGTTGTCAGCGCCTTCCTGCTGGCGCCGCCACATCTCCGCATAACGACCGTCGGCCGCCAGCAGGTCGGCATGGGTGCCGCGCTCGACGATCTGGCCCTGGTCCAGAACGATGATCTCGTCGGCATCGACGACGGTCGACAGCCGATGGGCGATGATCAGTGTCGTGCGGCCCTGCGCCAGCTCGCGCAGGTTGGCCTGGATCTCCTGTTCCGTCTGGGTATCCAGCGCGCTGGTCGCCTCGTCGAACAGCAGGATACAGGGGTCCTTGATGATCGTGCGCGCGATGGCGACGCGCTGCTTTTCGCCGCCGGAGAGTTTCAGGCCGCGCTCGCCGACCATGGACTGGTAGCCGTCCGGCAGGGCCATGATGAAGTTGTGGATGTGTGCCAGCCGCGCCGCGCTCTCGACCTCGGCCGGCGACGCATCGGGGCGGCCATAGGCGATGTTGTAATAGATGGTGTCGTTAAACAGCACGGTGTCCTGAGGCACGATCCCGGTGGCGCGGCGCACCGAGGCCTGGCTGACATCGCGGATGTCCTGGCCGTCGATCGTGATGCGCCCCTCGCCGACATCATAGAACCGATAGAGCAGACGGCTGATGGTCGACTTGCCGGCGCCGGACGGCCCGACGATGGCCACCGAATGGCCTGGCGGCACCTGGAAACTCACACCTTTCAGGATAGGCCGGCGGGGATCGTAACCGAAGTCGACATCGTCGAACCGCACCTCGCCGCCCGCCAGCTTCAAGTCCGGCGCGTCCGGCTTGTCGGCGATCTCCGTATCGACGGCGAGCAACTGGAACATGGTTTCGATGTCGATCAGCGCCTGCTTGATCTCGCGATAGACGAAGCCGAAGAAGTTGAGCGGCTGATAGAGCTGCATAAGATAGGTGTTGGCCAGAACGAAGTCGCCGACCGTCAGGTCGCCGTCGACGATGCCCTGGCCGGACATGATCATGACCAGCGTCAGACCGATCGAGATGATGATCGCCTGACCGATGTTGAGCACCGACAGCGACGTCGTGTTACGCACGGCGGCCGTCTCGTATCGTTTCAGCGCCTTGTCGTAGCGCTCGGCCTCATGCTCCTCGTTGCCGAAATACTTGACGGTCTCGTAGTTCAGCAGGCTGTCGATCGCCTTGGTGTTGGCGGTCGAGTCCTGCTCGTTCATCTGGCGGCGGAACTTGATGCGCCATTCCGTCACCACCATGGTGTAGGCGATATAGACAACCACCGTCACCGCCGTAACGGCGGCGATCGTGAAATCCAGCATGACCCACAAGATCACGAACACCATCGTGATCTCGATCAGGGTCGGGATGATGTTGAACAGGCTGAAGCGCAGCAAGAGCTCGATCGCCTTGGTGCCGCGTTCGATGGCGCGCGACAGCCCGCCCGTCTGACGTTCCAGATGGAAGCGCAGCGACAGCTTGTGCAGGTGGCGGAAGACGTTGAGAGCGACGCTGCGAATGGCGCGCTGGCCAACCTTGGCGAAGATCGCGTCGCGCAGCTCGCCGAACGCCAACGACAAGACGCGCGCCGCGCCATAGGCCAGGATCAGACCCAGCGGCAGCGCGACGGCGGCGCCGACATCGGCCGGCGCCAGCACGTCGATGGCATCCTTGTAGAATATGGGGACATAGATGATCGCGACCTTGGCGGCGACCAGGAAAACCATCGCGGCGACCACGCGCAGCCGCATGCCCGGCTGGTTGCGCGGCCACAGGTAAGGCAGCAACCGGCCAAGGGTGCGCCAGCCGCTGGCCGACTCCGCGGCCTTCACCGCTTGTTCGGCCTGCGGCGCCGTCGCTGGATCGGTTGTGTTCGCCAAAGGCGGTCCCCGCGTGGATAAAATCGCGCGTCTATGGTACGCGCGAAACATCGAAACAGGTCATATGGGGATGATGGTGGCCGAGACAAAGATGAAGGCCGTGGTCGCGGCCGGCGAAGGCGGCCCGGAGGTCCTCGAGATGGCGGACGTGCCGCTTGGCTGGCCGCGCGGACCCCACGATGTCCTGGTGCGCTTGAAAGCCGCCGGCCTGAACCCCGTCGACATCCATCTGTGCCGATCCGGACCGCTGATCGAAGGCGACCAACCGTTCGTCCTGGGCAGCGACGGCGCCGGCATCGTCGAGGCCGTCGGCGACAAGGTCCGCGCCATCCTGCCGGGCGAAGAGGTTGCGTTCTGCTACGGCGGCATCGGCGGTGACCCCGGCACCTATGCCGAGTTCGCCGTGGTTCCCGCCCACAGCCTTGCGAAAAAGCCGGAGAGCGTGAGTTTTGCCGAGGCGGCCGCCGCGCCATTGGTCACCATCACCGGCTGGGAGGCGCTCTACCAGCGCGCCCAGCTCGCGGCCGACGAACATTGCCTGATCCATGGCGGCGCCGGCGGCACCGGCCATGTCGCGATCCAGCTCGCCAAGCTCAGGGGCGCCAAGGTGGCGGCGACCGTCGGCGACAACGACAAGGCGGCGTTCGTGGCGGGACTGGGCGCCGACTACACGATCAACTACCGCAGCGACGACGTCGCCGCCGCCGCGCTTGCCTGGACGAGCGGGCGCGGTATCGATGTCGCCCTCGACAACGTCGGCGGCGATGTCATGCGTTCGACCTTCCACGCCATGGCGCCGTTCGGCCGAATCGTCGGCCTGACCGGCATGACGGGCGACAACGAGAACGACGACGCGTTCAAGCGCAACGTCACGGTCCACAACGTGATGATGCTGATGGCCATGTGGATAGGCGATACCGCGCATGCCGCCCAGCAAGGCGGCGTCGTTAACCAGGCGATGGGGCTGATGGCCGACGGCAAGCTTAGACTCCATGTCGCCGAGACCTATCCGCTGGAGGAGGCCGCGGCGGCCCAGCAGCGCCTCGAACAGGGCGGCATGACCGGCAAGATTGTTCTTGAGATGGATTGACCACCATGGCCTTGGACCTGAAACGTCTGCGCGGCGACACGCCGGCAACCGCCGACCTCGCCTATTTCTACAACTCAGGCGCCAGCCTGATGCCGAACCCGGTGCTCGACGCGGTGAAAGCGCATCTGGATCTGGAAGCGCGGATCGGCGGTTACGAGGCCGCGGAAAAGGCCGCCGGGCCGCTTCAGAACACCTATGATGCGCTTGCCGGCATGCTGAACTGCGGCAGCGACGAGATCGCCGTGGTCGAGAACGCCACCGTCGCCTGGTGTCAGGCCTTCTATGGTCTGGCCCAGGACATGAAGCCGGGCGACCGGGTGCTGACCGTGGTCGCCGAGTACGCCTCCAACTATATCGCCTTCCTGCAGACCGCCAAGCGGCGCGGCATTGTCATCGACGTCATCCCGAACACGCCGGACGGCGAGGCCGACGTTGAGGCGCTGGAGCGGATGATCGACGACAAGGTCAAGCTGATCGCCGTGACCCACGTCCCGACCTCCGGCGGTCTGGTCAACCCGGCGGCCGAGATCGGCAAGGTGGCGCGGCGCCACGGCATCCCCTATCTGCTCGATGCATGCCAGTCGGTCGGTCAGATGCCGTTGGATGTCGAGACGATCGGCTGCGACTTCCTGTCGGCGACCGGCCGCAAGTTCCTGCGCGGGCCACGCGGCACGGGCTTCCTCTATGCGCGCAACACCATGCTGACGCGCTGCGAGCCGCCGGTGCTCGACCTGCTGAGCGCGACATGGACGGCGCCGGATGACTACACGGTCCGGGGCGATGCCCGCCGTTATGAGAACTGGGAGAACTATGTCGCCGGCAAGATCGGCCTGGGCGTCGCCGTCGACTACGCCTGCGCCATCGGTCTCGACGCCATCTGGCAGCGCATCCAAGACTTGGCGGGGCCGTTGCGACAGCGACTCGACGCCCTGCCCGATGTCCATGTCCACGATGCCGGCAGAACGCGATGCGCCATCGTCACCTTCAGCCATGACCGGCTGAGCCCGAAGGAGGTGCAGCAGCGCCTTGCGGCCCAGAACATGGCTGTCGGGACGTCGAGGCCATCATCGACGCTGCTCGACTTCGAAGCGCGCCACCTGCCGCCTTTGGTGCGCGCCGCGCCGCACTACTACAACAGCGAGGACGAGATCGACCGGCTGGTCGACGCCATCGCCGCACTTTAGGGTGAGACGGCGTCACACGCGCGGCGGGATCTCTTTGTCGAGTCCGCGCGGGATACGCTTTTCCTTGTCGTAGTAAGGCAGTTCGACGATTTCCGCCGCATGGGTCATACCGTCAACGCCGACGACCTCGACGCCGTCACCGGGACCATGGTCGGCATCGTACAATCGGACGTAACCGATTCCGTAGGAGAGATAAGGCGACCACGCAGCCGCCGTGAGGTGGCCGATAGCCTTTCCGGCCTTGGCGACCGGTCCCAAGGTCAGCGGTTCGGCGTCGGCGCAGCGGATGCCATACAGCAGCGGTCTCTGGTCCGCATCGACCAACGCGCTTCTGCCGAAGAAGGCCGCTTTCTTCAGATCGACCATCGGGCCGAGCCCCGCCTGGAACGGATTCATCGTGCGATCGAAGTCCGAGCCGGCGTTCAAGATCGCCGCCTCGATGCGCCGGATGTCCATGGAGTCGAGACCGATATGAACCATGCCCGCGGCCTCGCCGGCCTTCATGATGTCGTGCCAGAGCTTGTGGCAGTCGGTCTCGGGGAAGCTGTAGTACTCCCAGCCGACCTCCCCGGTCCAACCGGTGCGCGTCACGACAACATGCTGGCCGCCGATCGTGATATCCGCGATGGCGAAGTAACCGAACGGATCCGGCAAGCCGTCGTCAGCCGCCTTGGCGAGCACGTCCAAGGCGAGCGGACCTTGGACCTGGTTGACCCAGACACCGGGGTCCCGCACTTCGACATCCAGACCCTGCGCGTGGGCGATGAACCAGGAATGGATGTCGCCGTCCGCCTGCACATACCAGAAACGGTCGGCCTCCAGGCGCATCAGGATCCCGTCTACAATCAGGCCACCGTCGGGATAGCACGCGATGCCATAGGCGCAGCGGCCGGGCTTCAGCTTTGTGATGTCCTTGGTGAAGACCATGTCGCACAGGCGCTCGGCATCCGGGCCCTTGATCTCGAGCGGCAGTTCGCCCGTCGGCAACATCGTGACCGCGCGACGCAGCGCCCAGTAATCCCCGAACCGGTCGTCATCGTCGAACGCGATGGGCATAAGCCGGCGGTTGTAGACGACGAAGCTCGCGCCGCGTGCGTGATCAAACGCAAAGTAGGGCGAGTTCTGATAGCCGTAGTTCCAGCCAGGCTCCTTGTGCGACGTCACGACATTGCGGATCGGTTCCGATGTTGGCGCGGTCATGATGAGAGTACTCCTTGGACCTGGTTCGACAGAGCCGAGCGCCGACCTGGCCGACCTGGCCGACCTGCCGGCATCCGGCTGCAAATCGTTTAGCAAACCTTCAAAGACGTCTGCTGTGTGTCAGTCGATACGGCGCTCTTGGTAGAGAGCATATGATTGATTCGAGGCGGCCATAAATCATTTGAACTGATTCAATCTTTAAGATTATCTAAATGATGTCATGACCACATGGCTACCCTCGTTGAATGCGCTCAGGGCCTTTGAGGCGACGGCCCGTCATCTGAGCTATAGCGCGGCCGCCAACGAGTTGAACGTGACGCCTGCGGCCGTGAAACAGCTTGTCGGCAAGCTCGAGGCATCGGTGGGATCGCGCCTTTTGGCGCGGAAGGGTCGCGCGCTCACCTTGACGGCGAGCGGTGAGGCGGGCCTGAACGATCTGGCCGCCGCCATGCAGCACTTGGCCGCATCGGTCCGCCAGATGCGCTCGCCGCCGGATGAACGCCGCCTTATCGTCTCGGTCGAGACATCGATCGCAACGACGTGGCTTGTCCCAAAGCTTGCCGGTTTCAGAGAGTCGCATCCGGACGTCAACGTCTTGATCGAGTCGACTCCACGAATTGTCGATCTGCAGCGTGGCGAAACCGACATTGCGCTCCGCTATGCCGTCGAGAGCGACGCGGGCCTCGTGATCCACAGGCTGTTCGATGACCGCATCTTCCCCGCGTGCAGTCCGTCCCTCGCCAAGGGGCCGCCCGCGCTTCGGCACCTGAGCGACCTCAACGCACGGCCGCTGATCCACTGGGAGCTCTCGACCATGGACTGGGCGCGCTCGACGCGGCAATGGTTCGTCTGGGAGAACTGGTTGGCGCATGTCGGTGCCGAAAGGATCGATACCGCGGGCGGCCTGCATTTCAGCGACTACGGCCTGGCCGTGCAGGCGGCCATCGCCGGGCAAGGCGTGGTGCTGGCAAGCGCACCCATCCTTCGTGAGTCCCTGGAAGCCAACCTGCTGGTGCGGCCCTTTGCCGAACAGGCGGCACCGGGCATCGGCTATGACGTCGTGACGACCCAGGAGCGCCAAGACCGGCCGGAGGTCCGCGCGTTTATCGCCTGGCTATTGGAGGCCGCTCAAACCACGTGAAAGCCGGACACGCTGTAGGACAGGCCGGCCGTCATTCGGTCATCCACCGGCGCTGAGTAGCCATGTACGCTAGGGACTGCCGACACGATGGTCCAGCCCGCCTGCTTGGCGTCTTCACCGGGAATGGTATCCTGTTTACCGATATGGAGAGGTCGGGGGCCGCCCGCGATGAGCGCCGCGTCGGATGTCTTCGCGCCGGACTACAGGCAGGCGCCCTATTGGTGGGATGCGGTCCCGCGGCCGCAGCTTGAGGTTAAGCCGCTTCCCCAACGCGCCGACGTCGTCATCGTCGGATCCGGCGTCACCGGTTTGAACGCCGCGCGCGAGCTCGCCCGCGGCGGCCGCCACGCCGTCGTTCTGGACGCCGAAGACGCGGGCTACGGCGCTAGCACGCGCAACATGGGCTTTGTCGGCAGCGCGCTGAAACGCAGCTTCGGCGCGTTGATCAAACGGCGCGGCCTGGAGCAGGCCAAGGCCTATTACGTGGAGGCACGCGAAGCCTTCGAGAGCGTCGGCCAAACGGTGGAGGCGGAAAAGATAGACTGCCACTACCGCGCCTGCGGCCGGATCTTCCTTGCCCGATCACGGCGCCAGTTTGACGACATCGTCAACGAGTACGCGTTGAAGCGCGACCACCTGGGCCAGCGTTTCGAGGTGCTGGATCGCGACGCGTTGCTGAACGAGTTCAACGGGTCAGAGGATTTCGTCGGCGCTGTCTACATACCCGATCTCGGCAGCTTTCACCCCGGCAAGTATCACGCCGGCCTGCTGGACCGCGCCATGGGAAGCGGTGCCGAGGTGCACGCCCACACAAAGGTCGGCGCCATCGGCACACCGGATCGGGACGGTTGGCTCGACATCGAGACATCGCGCGGCCGGATCCGTGCGCGCGACGTCGTCGTTGCGACGAACGGCTACACGGGGTCCGACCTCAACTGGCTTCGCCCACGCCTGATCCCATTTCACGCCTTCGCCATGGCGACGGAAGAGTTGAGCGAAAACCAACTCGACACGTTGATGCCCAACCGGCGAACCTATCTGGATTCGAACTTCAACACCACAGCGATCCAGGTCGCACCCGACGGCCGGCGCATCCTGATGTCGGGCCTGACCGGCACGGAGGAAAACACGCTTGAGGACAAGGCACGAAAACTGCGCAAGCAGTTTGTCGATGTCTTTCCGCAGTTGGGCGACATCCAGCTTGGCCGCTTCTGGACCGGATGGTGCTCTGCCCCCGTCGACCGCCTGCCAAAGCTGAGCCATCACCAGGGCGTTTACTACGCAACCGGCTACTCGTTCATCGGCATGCCCATGGGGACCTATCTGGGTCAAAAGGCCGCATGGCAAATCATGGGACTGGAGAAGGGTCGGACGATCTTCAGCGACCGCGGCTTCCCGAACCTCGCCTTCCTAACCAACAATACGTGGTTCGTCCCGCTGGCCATGAACATCTATGACCTTCACGACCGCTGGGTAAACCGCTAGACAGACGGGATAACGTTGCCGACAGGCCAGGGCGACCAGTCATTCGGCAACCGGGCGATGTCGCCTTAATCCGCTCAACATGGAAGGTTCGTGACACACCAATGCTGCAGTTCCCCATAACAGAGCCAAACGCCGCCTGAGCAACAGACATGCACGAGAGCAGGGAAACATCGCAGCAGGGCTTGCCCTGGCCGGAGGCTTTCGCCCCCCTCCAAGCGGTCGTGCGCGACCAATGGCGGGTCGACGATGAGATCTACCTGACGCGGCAGTTGAACCATGACGTCTCCGCGTTCGCCGTCTTCCTGGCCGACGTGACGACCCCTGACTACGCGGGTCAGGCTGTCCTCAAGTTCGGCCGCGTCGCCGATCCTGTGGCGCATCTGGAGAGCGAAACCGAACGTTTCCGTTTGGCCAATCAGGCAGCACCGGACTATGCCGCGGCGCACCTGCCGCAAATCATCAACATCGCGCACAATGACGATAGTGTCGCCATTCTCTCGTCGATTCCCGGCCGGTCTCTGGAGTTTGCCTTGCCGTGGTCGGATTGCAGTCACGAACAACAGAAGAGGGTCTTGCGGCAACTATCGCGCACGCTGCTTGACGACTGGAACGCGACCGCTGAATTGGCGCCAGGTTTGTTGTCGCCGCATGATCTGCTGCACGGTTGGCTCGCCGACCGGCTCGACCCCGAAATCGGCCACCTTCACAGCCTCATGGCGGAAGGCTGCGGCGTCGGGGCCGATGAACCCAGCATGTCGTTCGAAGGACAGTGGTATCCCAATCCTCTGGCATTCGCCGTTGGCGGCGCTAACACCGTCGATCATCTGAGGCTTCGCGCCGTGCGCGGCAACGTGCACGGCCGCCTCAGCGGTTACAACGTCCTGATCAGCAAGACCGGTGATGCACGCGACCACTACTATCTCATCGACCTGTCGCACTATGAGAACAACCAGTTCCTGTTTTTCGACCACGGATACTTCGCGCTCAGTCACCTCCTGGCCAAACGTCGGGATGCGAGCGGCCTTCATTGGCAATCGATCCTGATTCAGCTCTGTCCCTTCGAGCATATGCGCACCGGCGGCGGCCCCCGCGGCGAGGATATCGGTCTGCTCGATATCTTGAGGTCATTGCGCCAGGAGGTTTTTGACTGGGTGGACCGGAACCACGCCCATCGCCTGTCCAACATGGAATCGCAGTTCCAACTCGCCCAGGTCGCCGTCGGGCTGACCATGGCGAACCGACAGATTGGCGAACGCGACCGGCGGCTGGCGCTGCTTTTCGCCGCCGCGATCCTCAAGGACTATCTGGTTCTGAACGACGTGGTTTGGCCCAAGCACGGTCCCGATTTCAGGCTCGACGAAAGACCACCGTCATCATCGGCTCCCCGCCCGGCCATAGCGGATGTTGCGGAGCCGTCCAGCGGATGGTCGGCGGAGCATCCGAAGATACCGGAAAAACCCTCAATCGCGGTCCTTTCGTTCGAGAACCACAGCGACGATCCGCAACAGGGCTACTTCGCCGACGGCATAACCGAAGAGATTATCGATGCGTTGGCGCGGGTCGACTGGCTGATGGTCAGCGCACGCGCGTCGACATCCGCCTACAAGGGACGGACCACAGACGCCAGGACCGTAGGCAAGGAATTGGGCGTCAACTATGTCGTCGACGGTGTTATTCGCCGATCTGGCGATCAGATCAGAGCGACGGTCGAGTTGATCGAAACCGGCAACGGGCGACAACTTTGGACAGAGCACTACTACAGTCAGCGCGACGAGTTGCTCTCTAGCCAGGACGACATCGTTGCCGCCATTGTCGGCAATATCGATGCGAAGCTGAAACTGTCCGAGCGGGAGCGTGCCGAGCACAAACGCGGGTCCGTCGGTCTTTGGGACATGTTTCAAAGAGGCATGTGGAACTTCCACCGGATCACCGAAGAGAACTCCGAAATCGCGCGCCAGCATTTGTCGAAGGTCGCCCAGCTGTCACCGACCTTTGCCGGAGCGCATGCGGCCTTGGCGCTTCTGGAAACGCGAAAGATCTACTTTGCCGAACCCGGTGAGCTGGAGAACTACCTGGCGTTTGCCTTCAAACACGCCATCAAAGCCGTCGAGCTCGACAGCAACAGCAGCATCGCGCGAATGGCGCTTAGTCGCGTGTACGCCTTCAAGGGGGATCAGGAACAGGCGATCAAAGAAGCCGAAATGGCGACGTCGCTCAATCCAAGCTCCAGCAACGCCTGTCTAAATCTTGCCGGGACACTTCTTTGGACAGGCCATGCGGAAGAAGCGTTGCCGGCGATCAACAAGGCAATTCGGCTGAGCTCGATTGATCCCCTGATGCAGGTCAAGATCCTCGTCAAAGGCGTCATCCTGTACCTCCTCAATGACTACGAAGAGGCCGAGAAAACGGTTAGCGAAGCCGAGATTTCCGGCGCGCTGGCGCCTTACGTCCATATGATCTTGAGCGCCATTCATGTTCGACAGGAGAGGTTCGACGAAGCCCGAGCCGCCATCGCGACGGTTCGCGAACTGAAACCTCAGATCACACTGGCCCGTCTCAAGAGTTCGTGGCGCACGTTTGCACCGCCGTATCGCGACAAGCTTCTGTCAGATATCGAGCAGGCCGGTCTTCCGGAATAGAGCATGCGCAACGGCGGTCTAGCTGGTGCCACCGGTCACCAGACCATCGCGCCGGTCGGCATCGCGAAGTGCCACGTCGCGCCTGGCGGGATCGCCGTAGCCGCCGCCGCCCGGCGTCTTGACGATCAGCCTGTCGCCGGCGGGGATTTCCTTCTCGCCCTTGGCCGGCAGCGCCGCGCCGGAGGCGAGCCAAAGCTCGCCCGCCGCACCGTCGTGGCCGCCATGACGGCCGCGCGGCGGATAGGTCACGCGCTCGACGGCGGAGCCCAGCATGAACGGCGCGCCGGCGCTGTGTTCGATTTCCAGGATCTGGCCGAAGCCGCCGCGAAACTCACCGTCGCCGGCGGAGTCCGGGCGCAGTTCGCGCCGCCGGATGATGAGCGGGCACGTGCTCTCGGTCAGCTCCACCTGGCTGCCCATGACGCCGGAAGGATAGGCGGTCGCCGACAGGCCGTCGCTTGACGGCCGGCCGCCGGTACCGCCGTTGTGCACCGGTTCGATCATGAAAGACGGCGCGTTGCCGTCGGCTTGGCTGCCGATCATGCTGCGCATCACCATGCTCCACAGACAGCCCGTGCCTTCGGCCGGCACGCGGCCCGGCATCGCCTGATCGAGGCAACCGAAGACGGTGTCGGGCAGAAGCTGGCCGATGACATGGCGCTGGGAGACCGGCGCCGGCTTCAGCGGGTTGAGGATCGAGCCTTCCGGTGCCGTCACGACAAAGGGCGCCAGCGCGCCGGCATTGTTCGGAATGTCCGGCGCGATGATGCATTTCAAGCCAAACACCGTATAGGCCTGGGCATAGGTGATCGGCACGTTGATGCCGAAGCGCGAGACCGGCGAGGTCCCGGCGAAGTCGACCGTCAGCGTATCGCCGTCGATCACCATCCGCGCCTTCAGCGCGATCTCGAAGTCATAGCCGTCTAGCCGCAGTTCATGGTCCCATGCACCATCCGGCAGGTCGGCGATACGCTTGCGCGTCGCCTGCTCCGACGTCTCCAGGATATGCCGGCCGAGATCGTCCAGGCTGTCGATCGCGAACTCGCGCATCATGGCAATCAGGCGCTCTTCGCCGACCTCCGCGCAGGCGATCAGCGCGTAGACATCGCCTTCGTTCTGCACCGGCATACGGCTGTTGGCGCGCACGATGTCCATCAGGGTCTCGTTGATCGCGCCCTGGTCGACCAGCTTGACCATGGGGATATAGAGCCCCTCTTCATGCACGTCGCGGCCTTCCGGCCCGGTGCCGCGCCCGCCCAGATCGATCAGGTGGGAGGTACAGGAGTTGTAGCCGATCAGCCGGCCGTCCAGAAAACACGGGCGCACCAGCACGAAGTCGTTCAAATGGCCCGATCCCATCCAGGGATCGTTGGTCATGTAGATATCGCCGGGCCGCATGGTCGCCGGCGAAAAGTGTTTGATGAAGTGGCCGACCGAGGCCGCCATGGTATTGATGTGGCCCGGCGTGCCGGTCACCGCCTGGGCGATCATCAGGCCGTCCATATCGAAGATACCGGCGGAGATATCGCCGCATTCCCTGACGATCGGGCTGAAGGCCGCGCGGGTCAGGGTCTGGCCCTGCTCCTCGACCACCGCCTGCAGGCGGTCCCACATGATCTGCCGGTTGATCCGGTCAAGCGCATCGCTCATTCCGCGGCCTCCTGGATCTGTTCCAGCACGATATGGCGATGGCCGTCGATGCGGCCCCTGAAACGCGATGTCACGACCGTCGACGTCTGGCCCTCGGTCACGACGCAGGGGCCCTGAAACCGCGCGCCCGGCCGCAGCGCCGCGCGATCGAAGACCGGCGCCTCGACGAAGTCGCCGGCATGGCCGTCAAACAACCGGCGCGACCCGGCGGCGACCGCGTCGTGATCGGTTGTCTCATCGACAGGCGTTAACGGGTTCTGCGCTTTGGCGGTCAAGGTCAAGGTCCAGCTCAACACCTCGATATCCATCGCTGGCACCGTGCGGCCATACATGCGGGTGTAGGCCTCGTCATAGGCCGCGCGGATCGCGTCGCGGTCATCGCCGGTCAGCGGGCGCGCCGGCACGTCGACCTCGATCTCGTGGCCCTGGCCCAGATAGCGCATGAAACAGGTCCGCCGCTCGTCGAGCGGCACGTCCTTGACCGCTTGGCCGACGACATCGCGGGCTTCGGCGGCAAGGTCGTCGAACAGCGCGGTCACGACGCCGGCATCGAAACCCTCGAGCGTCATGTAGTGGCTGCGAACGACCTCATAGGCGACCGGTGCCATCAGAAAACCCACCGCTGATCCGACGCCCGGGCTCTCCGGCACGACGATGCGGGCGAGGTCGAGTTTTTCGGCGAGCCGGGCGGCATGCAGCGGTCCGGCGCCGCCGAACGCGATCAAGGTGCGCTGGCGCAGCTCCTTGCCGCGCTCGACCGCATGCACGCGCGCCGCGTTCGCCATGCTTTCGTCGACGACCTCGGAAAGACCGTGCGCGGCGAGCGGCGCTTCGAGACCCAGCGGCGCGGCGACATCGCGCCCCACCGCGTCTTGGGCAAGCGCGGTGTCGAGTTTCATGCGTCCGTCGGCAAACCGGTCGGCATCAAGCCGTCCCAGAAGCAGGTCGCCATCGGTCACCGTCGGGCGCGTGCCGCCCCTGGTGTAGCAGGCGGGACCCGGCTCGGAGCCCGCGCTTTCCGGCCCGACGGCGATGCGCTGGAGTTCGTCGACATGGGCGATGGAGCCGCCGCCCGCACCGATCTCGATCATCTCGATCACGGGGATGCGCACCGGCGTGCCGCTGCCCTTCATGAAACGCGCGGCACGCGCGATCTCGAAACGGCGCGCGGTCTGCGGCGTGTAGTCGTCGATCAGACAGATCTTCGCCGTCGTGCCGCCCATGTCATAGGACAGCACCTCCCTGTCGCCACGCTGCGCGGCCACGGTGGCCGACAGGATAGCGCCGCCACTGGGACCGGACTCGACCAGGCGAATGGGAAACCGCGTTGCCGTCTGCAGCGCACACAACCCGCCGCCCGACGTCATCATCAACAGCGGCGCGTCGAAGCCGGCCTTGGTCAAGGCGTCGTTGAGGGCACCGAGGTAGCGCGCCATCAACGGCTGGACATAGGCGTTGCACGCCGCGGTCGACAGCCGCTCGTATTCACGCATCTCCGGGCAGACTTCCGACGACAGGGTCAGATAAAGGTCGGGCCTGGCCTCGCGCAGCAGATCGGCGAACCGCTTCTCGTGCACCGGGTTGGCATAGGCGTGCAGAAAACCGATCGCCACCGCTTCGACCTGGTGTTCGTCGGTCGCCTGGAGCACGCCATCCAAGGCGGTTTCGTCGAGCGGATCGAGCACCTCGCCGTGGATGTTCAGACGTTCGCCGACCGGCAGGGTCAGGTAGCGCGGCACGACCGGCTCCGGCTTTTCAAGGAAGACGTCGTACTGGTCGTACCGGCTCTCGTAGGCGATCGCCAGGGTGTCGCGAAACCCCGCCGTCACGACAAGTGCGGTCACCGCGCCCTTGCGCTCGATCAGCGCGTTGGTGGCAAGCGTCGTGCCGTGAATGACGTGGTCGATGGCGCCCGGCTTCAGGCCGGCGTCATCGAGGGCCAACAACACGCCATCCATCACGCCGGTCTCCGGCGCCGACGGCGTCGTCGGGACCTTGGCGGTGATCAGGCCGCCATCATTCTTCTCGATCGCGACATCGGTAAACGTACCGCCGATATCGACAGCCATGCGCGCCACACAAACCCCGCCTGAAGAAACCGGCGAGACGTTGCCAGCACGCGCATGCGCTGCCAATCAAATTCCGACTCTGAAGGCGGCGCTAGGCCGCGGGCATTTACCAGGCCGGGCGGCTGATCTGGACGGCCGGCTCCGCCGTCGGCGCCTCGTCGCGCCTGCGGTGCGTCACCATGCGGTGATGCAGATCGGCAATCGCCGTGCTGCCGGTCTTCACGAACAGGAAGGGGAAAATGCCGTGCAACAGGCAGGCGCATCCCGCCACCACCATCTTCAGGCCGAAGCCGGAGGCCATGCCCATGTGCTCAAGGTAGGTCTCGCCGACCGATTCGGGATGCTTCGTAAAAAGGGAAATCATGGAACCACGCTCACCGTTGTTGACGCCAGCCTCACCCTGTCCGCGACCCGTTTGAGGGCCTTGAGGACGGGCGGAATCGTAAACGCGAGCACGAGGAAAAAGCTTGCCAAAGTTGGGGTCATTGGTAGAGCTTTGAGTAGATTCTTCCTATAGAGTCGTATGAGATGGAAAAATCTTCTCTTAATGCCACGGATGTTAAGATTCTTGAGCTGTTGCAGGGCGATGCCAGCCTGTCGCTCGCCCAGATTGCCGAGGCCGTCAACCTGTCGACCACGCCGTGCTGGCGCCGCATACAGCGGCTGGAGCGCGACGGCTTCATCACCG
>JANQGO010000325.1 GCA_028277285.1 Alphaproteobacteria bacterium
CCCAGGCCGCCAAGCGGTCGGGTCCGGAGGGGTGGGTATCGAACATCTCGGTTTCGTAGTTGCCGGTCTCCTTGGTCAGCTTGGCCCACAACGCACGGCCCTCGTTCAGGTCGTAACCGGCGCGCGCCATGATGTAGGCGGCGATGTAGTCGGCCTCGCGCTCGTGCTCCTTGCTGTAGGACAGGGCGCCGACCGAGCCGCCGACCTCCATCATGTTGTTCATGTCGGTCTGCAGGGCGTCGGGATTGTACTGATAGGCGCCGGTCGCACCGGCAATCACGCCGAACAGGATGCCGCTGACAATCGCACCGGCCAATTGGTTCTGCTTCAGCTTGGTGATGTGGTCGTTCATGTGATGGCCCATCTCGTGGGCGATCACGGTGGCGAACTCCGCCTCGGTCTCCAGATACTGGGCAAGTCCCTGGGTGATGGTGATGCTGTTGGCGCCATGCGCATAGGCGTTGAGCTCGTCGCTGGTTTCGAAGCGGACGTCGAACTGACAGGTCGGGCTGTCGACATGGACGCAAATGGCCGCGGCCGCCTTCTCCAACTTCGCGGCGACGCGCGCGACCATCGCCCGATTTTCCGCCACCGTCCGGTTGGTCGACTCGAGCCCGTCCGCACTCTCGATCTCCGATGTCGCGCGGTTGACGTCGGCCTCGCTGATCTGGGGCAGTTGGTGGATCGCGCCGGCACAGGCGCCCAGGCCAAGGACGAGAAACAGGGCGGCGGGCAACCGCATAAGGCGGCGCAGGGTGTCGCCGGGGGAACCGCTCGATTGACCGATTCGTCGGATGATCTGGTTCATGTCCTTTCCCACCTGCCCGTCAGCGCGGCCAATGGTTGTTGTCTTAACACTTTGCAACACCATAGGTTAACGGTGTGCAGATGGCGGAGCAAGAAGCCGGCGGAATTCATTCGAAGTAAGCACGCTGAGGCGCGCCGGCGTGCCCGGTTGACCGCGGGTTCGAGAGGGCTCAGGCTGGTCCGATCGACCGGCAGGGGAGCGGCGCCATGACCGAGATCGTGCATCAGATATTGACCGACGACGGCGATATTCCCAACAACGGGCGTTTGCCGCTGATCCTCTACAAGGGCGCGGTGGACGTCGCGTGCGACGATCCCGATGGCGCGTTCGAGGACATGTTCCACAGCCACGGCTGGGGCGGCGGCTGGCGCGGCGGCGTCATTTTCGACTTCCACCACTATCACGCCGAGGCGCACGAGGTCGTCGGTATCGCCAAGGGACGCGCGCGCATCCAGTTCGGCGGACCGGAAGGGCCGGTGTTCGATGTCCAGGCGGGCGACGCGGCGGTCATCCCCGCCGGTGTCGGCCACCGGCGGCTCGACGACGCGCCGGGCCTGTCGGTCGTCGGCGCTTATCCGCCTGGCCAGTCGCCCGATATCAAGCGCGAGCACGAACCGCAAAAGGACGCCATCCGCGCCAGCATCAAGGCCGTCGCCTTGCCGGCCTCCGACCCGCTTCTGGGCGCTGACGGCCCAGCCGTCACCTTGTGGCGCACGCCGTAACGCTGCCACAATTCGGACTCACGTCGCCGTTAGGTCTTGGAACGTGACGTGCGACGGTCGCCGGTTTGCGGTATGGTGCGCGCGCTTCGCAGGGGATCAGGTCTGTTCGAATTACTGGATGTTCATGACACGTCGCAGTTTATCGCATGTCGTTACATGGCCCCGTGCCTTCGTGGCGGCGGTTGCTACACTGCTCTTATTGGCGCCGGCTGCGCCCGCGACCTCCCACCCGCATGCCTGGATCGATCTTAGGAGCGGCCTGCTCTTTGATGAGCACGGGCGCATCACGGCAATCGAGCAGGAGTGGTTCTTCGACTACTTCTATTCCACCATCATCGCCGAAGAGCTGGTGATGGAGGATCGGCCGATTCAGGAGGTCCTCGACGAGCTCGCCGAGATCAACCTGACGAGCCTTGCCGACTATGACTACTTCACGGAGATGATTGCCGACGGCGGCGACGTCGGGATCGGCGAGATCCTGGAGTACGAGACCGCGATGCGCGGCGAGCGCCTGTGGCTGCGCTTCGTCGTCGAACTGGACGAGCCGGTCGACCCGAACGCGCAGATTGTCAGCTATTCGATCTACGATCCCAGCTACTACATCGAGATGGTCCATCTGGAAGGCGAGCCGGTGATGCTGCGCGGCGGGCAGACCGGATCCTGCATGGCGCTGACCCGGTCGGCCGATCCGACCTTCGAAGCCATCGCGCTGGCCGCGGCGATTGACCGCACCCAGACCGGACCGTCGGATCTGGGCGCCATGTTCGCTGAATGGGTTCACGTTACCTGCGACTGAGCGGCCGGCCCCTGCCGGTCGCATGGTTGCCGGTCGCCGCCCTGTTGGCGGCGGTCGCGCTGGTGGTCCTGCTATTCGCTCTCGTCGACAATCCGTGGGCGCAGCTTGTCGCCTGGGTGCAGACCATGCAGCGCGATCTGCACGACCGTCTGGCGGTCGCGGTGAAGGCTGTCGGCGAGCACGGTATCTGGGCGGCCTGGGGACTGGTCGGCCTCAGTTTCCTCTATGGCGTCTTTCACGCGGTCGGGCCCGGTCACGGCAAGGTCGTCATCGCGACCTATCTCTTGACCCAGGAGAGCGAGCTGCGCCGCGGTGTCGCCTTGTCGTTCCTGTCGGCGCTCGCTCAGGGCATCGTCGCCATCGTTGCCGTCGAGGTGACGGTAACGCTGCTCGACCTGCCGCTTCGCGGCGCCCAGCGCACCGCCGGCCATTTCGAGACGGCCAGTTATGCCGCCGTGCTGCTGCTCGGCCTGGTGCTCGTGATCTCGGCGGGGCGCCGCTTGTGGCGCCGGCGTTCGGCCAGCCACGCCCACCATCATCACGGCGATGCCGATCATGACGGGCACGGTCACGGGCACTGCGGCCACAGCCACATGCCCGATCCCCGCGATATCCAGGGCGGCGCATCCTGGCGCAAAGGTCTCGGCGTCATCGTCTCGATCGGCTTGCGCCCGTGCAGCGGCGCGATCCTCGTCCTGCTGCTGGCCTATGCGCTGGGCCTCACCGTCACCGGCATGGTCGCGGTTCTCGCCATGTCGGTCGGCACCGCGTTGACCGTCTCGGTGCTCGCGGCCCTGGCGGTCTATGCCCGCGGCTTCTCCTTGCGCCTCGCCGATCGTCTGCCCGAAAGCGGCAACCGCGTCGGCGCCGTGGTCGACGTTATCGCGCTGGCCGGCGGGCTGATCGTGCTCGCGTTCGGCGCCTCGCTCCTGCACTTGGCACTCTCGACACCCGCGCATCCGCTGATGATGCAGTAGGGCACCGCCGGACGAAGAACTGCCGCGGAAAACCTCCTGCAAGCTACCCTTGGCACGCGACGTCTGACCACTACTATGGGTTGCCGGCACGCTAATCGATCGCGCCGGCCCCGTTGTCGTCAACAGGGGGAGTGACGCCATGGCACGTACCAGCGAAACCGGATCAATCAGTGTCATCGCGATTGTTGTCGGCGCTCTGCAGATTTTTGGCGGCGGCTACGGACTGCTCGTGATGTCGGAGTTTGCCAAAGACGTCGCGTCACTGCCGCTCTTGGGTTTGGTCGTTATCGCCGTGATCACCGTCCTGTTCCTCAACAGCATTATCGCGGGTGCGCAATTGCTGAGGCGGAAGGCATCAGGCATCGTCCTGTCGATCATTAACCAGGTGCTGCAACTGGTGCATATCCAGTCGGCCGCGCTGGCGTTCAGTTTTACCAGCGGCGCCTACGTCGGCATGACCATCAAAAGCAATGGATTTGCGTTTAACGTCAATGCGCTCGTTTCGTCGGCCAGCATGTCGGTGCCAGGTACCGCCGAATCCATTACGGCGATCTCCGTTAACCTGCTTGCCTTGGTCATACTGATTTGGCTGATCAAACGCCGCGTCGCGCGGCGCCGCAACGTCGAGACAGAGGTTTAGGTCCGTGACCTGCGTCCGAGGGGCTCTCGACGCCCGCGCACCCGCTGATGATGCAGTAGGGCCATCGACACCCATGCCGCGTCCCGGACTTGATCCGGGACCCATGAACACGGGCGGTGCTTTGTACGTCGCGGTCCGTGTTCTTGGGCCCCGGCTCGGGGGCCGGGGCGCGGCTGTGTTTGTCGCGTGACATCGGGCCGACATCCTCAATCATCTCGCATTCGGGGCTTGACCCGCGACACAGTTGGCGGGTCTCCGGGATGTCACCCCGGTTGCGGCGTCAACCTAAGCTCCAGCCTTCAGCGCCGCGAACCGTTCCAGGCTTTCCTGGGGCCAGTACTTCTTGGCGCTGTAGTATTCCTCCATCACCGGCACGTCGTCGGGCAGTTGGACCCACGGCAGTTTGGTGGAGGTGAAGATGTGGATATCCGGCGGCACGCTGCCGGCCTCGTCCAGGGTGCCGACGCGCACGAAGTTCAGCTTGTCGCCGGCGGCGGCGTAGGTGCTCCATACCGCGACCTCGCAGGTTGGGCAGCGGAAGATGTTCTGCGGCGCGCCGGAAGGCCCGGCCACGGGCACGATCTCGGTCCCGCCCTGCAGCAACTCGACCCGGTCGGCCTCGATCATGGCGTTCAGCACAAAGGCCGAGCCGGTGCCCCGCTGGCAGCGGGTGCAATGGCAGCAATGGACGAAAAGCGGTTTCGAGGTCATGCGGTAGCGGACCTCGCCGCACAGGCAGCCGCCCTCGGCGCAAAACGTGTCGCTCACCTTTCAAGCTTCCCCCAACGTGATGGCGACTCGACCCTAGCCCAAACCGGCATCAAGGTCCGCTTGCATTCGCCGCCACGCCGGTGACAATCCGGCCATGGCACAGTTCGAGGCGCTGCTCAAACCGCTCACCATCAAGAACCTCACGATCCGCAACCGGGTCATGAGCACGAGCCATTCGCCGGCCTATGCGGATGCCGGCATGCCGGGCGAGCGCTACCAGCGCTATCACCTGGAAAAGGCCAAAGGCGGTATCGGGCTTACCATGTTCGGCGGCTCCGCCTCCGTCGCGCCCGACAGCTCGGCCGAGGCCTTCGGCCAGATCTCGGTCAGCGAGGACCGGGTCGTCCCCTATTTCCAGGAATTCTCCCGGCGCGTTCACGACGAGGGCGCGGCGATCATGTGCCAGATCACGCATATGGGTAAGCGCAACCGCTGGGACACCGCCGACTGGCTGCCGCTGGTCGCGCCGACCCAGATGCGCGAGCCCGCCCATCGCGCCTTCGCCAAGGAGATCGAGGACTTCGATATCGAGCGCATCATCAAGGCGTTCGGCGCCGCCGCGGCGCGCTGCAAGGAGGGCGGCCTGGACGGTGTCGAGATGATGTTCGACGCCTCCCATCTGGTCGAACAGTTCCTGACGCCGTCGAACAACCTGCGCACCGACGAATGGGGCGGCAGCCTGGAGAATCGCGAACGCTTCGGCCATTTGGTCTTGCAGGAGGTGCGGCGCGCGGTCGGCGATGACTTCATTATCTCGCTGCGCGTCACCGGCGATTCCTTGCTCGATGGCGGGCTGACCCAGGAGGAGATGATCGGCGTCCTGAAGCGCTACGCCGACAGCGGCTTGGTCGACGTCATGAATGTCATGCACGGCAACACCGAAACCCACCACGCGCTCGCCGTCATGATCCCCAACATGGCCTATCCGCCGGCGTCGTTCCTCTATCTGCCCAGCGCCGTTAAGCAGGCCTGCGACGTCACGGTGTTCCACGCCGGGCGCATCGCCGACCTGGCGACCGCCGACCGCGCGGTGGCCGAAGGCCATGTCGACATGATCGCCATGACCCGCGCCCACATGGCCGACCCGCACCTGATGAAGAAACTCACCGAGGACCGGGTCGACGACGTGCGCCAATGCGTCGGTGCCAATTACTGTATCGACCGCATCTATGTCGGCGGCGACGCGCTGTGCATTCAGAACCCGTCGACCGGACGCGAACAGAGCCTGCCCCACGTGCTGCCCAAGGCCACGGGCAAGCGCCGCATCGTCGTCGCCGGCGGCGGCGTCGCCGGCATGGAAGCAGCACGCGCGGCGGCCGAACGCGGCCACGACGTCGTGCTCTACGAAAAGGCCGACCGGCTCGGCGGCCAGGTCAATCTTGCGGCCCGCGCGGTGTGGCGCGAGAACCTCTCCGGCATCACCCGCTGGCTGGCCCAGCAGGTCGAGAAGAAACCCATCGACATTCGCTTGAACACGGCGGCGACGCCCGAAAACGTCGAGGCGGACGAACCGGATCTCGTCGTCGTCGCGACCGGCGGTCTGCCCAACAAGGGTCTGTTCGGCGGCGACGACCTCGCGGTCTCGGCCTGGGATGTGCTGGCGGGCACGGTCGAGCCCGGCGAGAATGTCCTGCTGCACGACGACAACGGCCAGCACCAGGGACCGAGCGTCGCCCAGTTCATGGCCACACGCGGGTCCCAGGTCGAGCTTGCGACGCCCGACCGCATGGTCGCGGAGGAAATGGGATCGACGAACTTCTCGGTGCACCTGGCGGAAATGTATCGTCTCGGCGTCGTCATGTCGCCCAATCTGCGGCTGACCGCGATCAGGCGCGACGGTAACAAGCTGCGCGCCACCTTGCGTAACGAGTTTTCCTTGCAGGAGGAAGAGCGCCTGATCGACCAGGTGGTCGCCGAACACGGCACGCTGCCGGTCGACGATCTCTACTTCGCGCTCAAACCCCATTCGTCGAACCTGGGCGAGGTCGATCTCGACGCGTTGATCGAGGGCCGGGCGCAGGCCATCGTCAACAACGAGGCCGGCCGGTTCCAGCTCTTCCGCATCGGCGATTGCGTTGCCGGGCGCAACATCCACGCCGCCCTCTACGACGCCCGGCGCCTGATGCGCGATGCTTGAACCGCCGTTCGGATCTGTGTGGGCCTTTTACTTCTTGCTTTATTGGCCGGGCATTCTCTTCTTGCTGGCCATTGCAGCTTGCCTGCTTGCCATCTATGCGCGTTCGCGGCGGTGGCATCGGGGCCGTAACGTCGCGAGCGGCGGCAGTCTGTTCAGGATCCCGGCGCGCTACCTGATTGACGTTCACCATGTTGTCTCACGCGACAAGCAGGCGGCGCGTCTGCATGTGCCAGTCGCCGGAGGGTTTGTCGCGGCACTGATCCTTATTCCTATCGTTCATTTGTTAGGTCTGGCGACGCATGTAACCCGCTACATCTTGCTGGTGGCCTTTGTGGCGATGGTTGTCGGTGCAGTCCTGGCATTGGCACGACGACGACCAATGCGGCCCGCACGCTTGTCTGGTGGCCGCTGGAGCGTCTTACCGTTCGTATTGATCGGCTTCGCCGCCCTTTACGGCATCGTCAACATTGTGAACCTCTATCCGGTGCTGGGAGCTGATCTAGACCGCTTTATCGGCACGCTCGTTATCATCGCGATGCTGGTCGCAATCTGGATCCTGCTCGACCTGATTGCCCTCGCGCCCTACGGCCCCATGCGCCACGCGATCGCCGGCGCGCTGCATCTGGCGTGGCATCCGCGCCAGGCGCGTTTTAGAAACAAGGCGCCGGATGCGGCGCTCAAGCCGCTTGATCTCGACAAAGGTCCGCTTGGCGTCGGCACGATCGGCGAGTTCGCGTGGAACCAGTTGCTGGGCTTCGACGCCTGCGTCTCGTGCGGCAGGTGCGAGGCGGCATGCCCGGCGTTTGCCGCCGGCCAGCCGCTGACGCCCAAGAAGTTCATCCAGGATCTGGTCGCCGGCACCAGCCGCAACGCCAACGACGTCACCTATACCGGCCAACCCTATCCGGGCATCGCGCTCGGCGCGCGACGGCACGGCACCGGCGGCCTCATCGCCGGCAACCTGGTGCCGGAATCGACGATATGGGCGTGTACGACCTGCCGGGCCTGCGTCTACGAGTGCCCGATGATGATCGAACATGTCGACGCCATGGTCGACCTGCGCCGCTTCCTGACCTTGGAGGAGGGCAGGGTGCCGGGCCACGGGCCGGACGCGCTGGATGAGACCCGGCTGGCCGACAATCCCGGTGGCCGCGCGCTCGGTGAACGGCTCGATTGGGCCAGCGATCTATCGTTGACGGTCGCGCGCGATGCCAGCGATCACGACTGGCTCCTGTGGCTGGGCGATGGCGGTTACGATCGCCGCAACCAGCGAACCCTGCGCGCGCTGGTCAAGCTGCTGCGCCATGCCGGCATCAAGGTTGCGGTGCTCGGCGAGGCCGAAAAGGACTGCGGCGATCTCTCCAGGCGGCTGGGCGACGAGGCGACGTTTCAACGCCTGGCGAACGAGAACATTGCGACGCTCGACCGGCTGGGTGTGAAGCGGATCGTTACCGCCGACCCCCACGTGCTGCATTGCCTGAAGAACGAGTATCCCGATTTCAGCGGGCACTACGAGGTGCTGCACCACACGCAGCTCCTGGCGCGACTGGTCGCCGAAAAGCGGCTGACCGTGTCCGGCGTCCTTGAGGGCACGGTCACCTACCACGACCCCTGTTATCTCGGCCGCTACAACGGCGAGGTCGGTGCGCCGCGCGATCTGATCGACGCGCTCGGTCTCGACCGGCGCGAGATGGCACGCTCGGGCCTGCGTTCGTTCTGTTGCGGGGGTGGCGGCGGCGCGCCGGTCACCGACATTCCCGGCAAGGCGCGTATCCCCGACCTGCGCATGGAGCAGGCGCGCGAGACCGGCGCCGAGCGGGTGGCGGTCGCCTGTCCCAATTGCATGCAGATGCTGGAAGGTGTCGTCGAACCGCGGCCCGAGGTCGTCGATATCGCCGAACTGCTGCTGGAGGCGGTCGAGCCATGACCACGCGCAAACGCCGCGACCCCCGCGCCGAACGCAACGCGCGCCGTGACGGGGAAACGGCGA
>JANQGO010000301.1 GCA_028277285.1 Alphaproteobacteria bacterium
CCGGCGCTGGAACGCCTCAAGACCGCCGCGACGCTCGACAGGTTCGACCAGGTCGTCGCCGGCTGCACCCAGGCGCTGGCCTCAGCAAGCGACCGCCTCGACCGGCGCTTCGACGCGCTGGAGACGGGACACGTCGGCGAAGCGGCATAGGTGGGCGTCACAGCAAGTGACCTATCGAGAGTGCCGCGGCTGGTTTGAAAATCGACTTATTTCCTAACCTCAGGTTATGTTTTTGCACGATTTTCAAACTAGACAACGGTTTGAAAACGGTGAAAAATAGTAACTATGAGTGAGGAAAATCAAGCAAATCTAAACTGGCTTCAAGAACACCTGCCCGAGGGGCTTATCGCCGATGCGGCTTGGCTGGAGCGGCACGGCTACTACAGCGCGCTGCGCGAGAGGTACCTGTCGAGCGGCTGGCTGGAGCGGCTGGCTCACGGCGTCTACCGTCGACCGCCCGCGAAACTCGGCGAGAACGGCGACACCACGCTGCGATGGCAACATGTCGTGATCTCGCTTCAGACGATCCTTGAACTGCCGATCATCGTCGGCGGCCGCACCGCGCTCGAGCTTCAGGGGTTGGGACACTATGCTCGGCCGGAAGGACCCAACGACATTCAACTCTATGGCGATGGCCGCGCTCCGGGCTGGCTGTTCAAGCTGAGCCTGGAACAGCGCTTCGTCTTCCGAAACGAGACGCGGCTGTTCCGGGACAAGCCAATCACACGCGCTCTGACCAGCCTCATGGTCGATCTGAAGAATGGCGACAGTCGAAGCGCCGATCCGATACACGGCGGGCTGACGACAATGCGGTGGGGCACCTGGGATTGGCCGCTCACGCTCTCCACGCCTGAGCGGGCCATTCTTGAACTGATCGCCGACGTTCCCGGCCGAGAAACCTTCCACCAGGCCGACGCGATCATGGAAGGTTTGGCGAGCTTGAGTCCCCGCCGTCTCAACAAACTCCTGATCGACTGTCGCAGCATCAAGGTCAAGCGGCTGTTCATGTGGTTCGCCGACCGGCACAACCACGCCTGGACCAAACACCTGGACCGTGACGCCATCGACCTCGGACGCGGCAAGCGTCAACTTGTCGAAGGCGGCCGCCTCGACCCCACCTATCTGATCACAGTCCCCGAAAGCCTCGATGCCGGTGGCTGAGATCTATCGGCAGCAGGTCTCCCTGCTCATCCGCCTGTTGCCGCTGATCGCGCCGGAATCCTGTTTCGCGCTCAAGGGCGGTACCGCCATCAACCTCTTCGTTCGCGACCTGCCCCGGCTCTCGGTCGACATCGACCTCGCCTACCTGCCGATTGCCGATCGGGCATCATCGCTGGCGGATATTGACAGCGCCATGCAGCGCATCGCCGGACGCGTAAGCGACAGCGTCAAAGACGCACGAATCTCTCTGAACACGGTGCGCCCAGAGAACACCGTCAACAAACTCCTCGTCCGTTCAAGTGGCGTCCAGGTCAAGGTAGAGGTAACGCCGGTTCTGCGCGGATGCGTTTACGACCCCGGCATACGGTCTGTCTCGTCCCGCGTCGAGGACCAGTTCGGATTCGCCGAAATGAACGTGGTCTCTTTTGCCGACCTCTATGCGGGAAAACTGGTCGCCGCGCTCGACCGACAGCATCCCCGCGATCTGTTCGACATCCGCGATCTGCTCGCCAACGAGGGGATCGGTGACGAGTTGCGCATCGCCCTCGCCGTCTATCTGATAAGCCACAACAGGCCGATGGCGGAAATCCTTAAGCCGAACCATCGCGACATCGAACGCGAGTTCAACGCTGGTTTTCAAGGCATGACCGACGAACCCGTCACCTTGGATAATCTACTGCAGACACGCGACGCCTTGATCGCCGAGGTCGTCGGAAACATGCCGCCGGACCTCCGTCGCTTCTTGGTGGCCTTCGAGCTTGGCGAGGCTGATTGGGGCACGTTCCCGGCGAACGGTGTGGCTCAACTCCCGGCTGTCGTCTGGCGAACAAAGAATCTTGCCAAACTGGCACCAAAGAAGCGCCGGGAGCTCGCGGCGGCGCTCGAGGATGCCTTGGCCGCCTGAGCCTCTGCCTCCGGCGCCCCACCTATCCGCAATAAGGTGTAACCCATCGTAGTCAGCGACCTCTGGGCAGGGGTCGCTATCATTTCCGGTGTTGAACTGCCGTTGCCAGGACGCCGGCCGATAACCGGAAGGCATGGCGCGGCAGCCGGGAAACACCGTGCGCAAGACGCGGTGGCCTGGGAGGAGTGACACCATGGCGATGACAGAGCTCGCCGCGGCGACGCGGCGCGAACCCGATCCTTGCGGCCTCAGCGGATGGCTCTGGCTGGTCATCATCTCGATCGTCGCCGGGCTCGCCTGGAACCTGTTTGTCCTCAAAGAAACCACAGCGTTGTTCACAGGCACCGAGGCCCATGTCTTCCTGACCACCGCCGAGCCCGCGCTCTACCAGCTTTCGATGCTGGAGATCTTCGTCAGCGGCTGCCTGATCCTCGCCAACCTCGTCTTGATCGGCATCTTCTTTACCCGCCACCGCCAGTTTCCGGCCGCCTTCATCATGGTCGCCCTGTTCTCGGTCGCCTGGGTCATCGCCGATGCCCTGCTCTACCGCTCGATCGTGCCGGCCGACCCGCTGATCGATGCCCAGAACGGACGCGAGCTTGCCCGCGCCGCGCTCTGCGCCCTCGTCCTGGTGCCTTACGTGCTCGTCTCCAAACGCGTGAAGGCAACCTTCGTTTTCTAGAGTCCGTCTCTCCGGCACCGACACCCGTGGACGCGGTGGCGTCCCGGTTGCTAGTTTCGCCACATAGCGCACACACCGGGGTTTCTTTATGCGGCTGGCGGTCGATACGGGCGGCACCTTCACTGATCTTGTGATCGAGGACGATGACGGGCGGCTCAGCCTCTACAAATCGCCGACCACGCCGGACAACCCGGTCGACGGCGTCATGCACGTGCTCTCGCTCGCCGGCGACGATCGCGGCACCGGCCTCGAAGGCCTGCTCAGCGCCACCGATCTCTTCGTGCACGGCACCACGGTCGCGACCAACGCGGTGGTCACCGGGCGTACGGCGCGTACCGCGTTCCTGACCACCGCCGGGCACCCGGATATCCTGACCCTGCGCGAGGGCGGGCGCATCGGCCTGCCGCTGTTCGACTATTCGATCCCCTACCCCGAACCTTACGTGCCGCGCGCGCTGACCTTCGAAATCCCCGAGCGCGTCGGCCCCGACGGCGCGGTCCTGACGCCGCTCGACGACGATACCTGTATCGAGGTCATCGAGCGCATCCGCGAGGCCGAGGTCGAGGCGATCGCGGTTTGCCTGTTGTGGTCGATCGTCAACCCGATCCACGAACACAAGCTCGAGACCTTGCTGGCCAAACATCTGCCGGGCCCGGCGGTCAGCCTGTCGCACCGGGTGAACCCCTCCTTGCGCGAATACCGCCGTGCCTCGGCGACCGCCATCGATGCCTCGCTGAAACCGCTGATGGCGGCCTATGCGCGCGAGCTCGCCGGCCGCCTGAACGGCGCCCAGTTCGCTGGGCGCGCGCTCTTCGTGA
>JANQGO010000329.1 GCA_028277285.1 Alphaproteobacteria bacterium
CCGGCGGGCAGCGAGCGCATCTCGGCGACCTGGTCGGTCACCTTCTGGCCCATCAGATGGCCGCCCAGGCCGACCTTGCAGCCCTGGCCGATGAAGAACTCGCAGCCATCGGCCAGCAGCAGATGGTGCGGGTTGAAGCCGTAGCGCGACTGGATGCACTGATAGAACCACTTCTCGGAGAAGCGGCGCTCGTCAGGGATCATGCCGCCTTCGCCCGAGCAGGTGGCCGAGCCGGCCATCGTCGCGCCGCGGGCCAGCGCCGTCTTCGCCTCGTAGCTCAACGCGCCGAAGCTCATGCCCGTCACGTAGACGGGGATGTCGAGCTCGATCGGACGCTTGGCGCGCGGACCGATGACCGTCTTGGTATCGCACTTCTCGCGATAGCCCTCGATCACGAAACGGGTCAGCGTGCCCGGCAGGAAGGTCAAGTCGTCCCAGGTCGGGATCTTCTTGAACAGCGCCATGCCGCGCATGCGGTAGCGGCCCAGTTCGGCCTTGATGTGAATGTCGTCAACGACACGCGGGGTGAACAGGAAGTTCTCGCCCAGAACGTTGCGGTTCCGGCCATCGCCCCTGACGATTTCGGTGACGTCTTCTTTTGCTTTCGCCATGTTCTAACTCCTGAAAAGACCGCCCCTTAAAGGACGATCTTCTTCTCCGACGGCTCGAGGTTGTCGTAGTTCCACAGCTGCTTGCCGGCCACGATCTTGGTCAGGTTCTCGACGCCGTTGGGCGCCTCCAGGCCGTACATCTTCAGCTTGCGCTCCAGCCATGCCTTGTCGAGTTCGGTCATCTCGCCTTCGACCGCGTCGACGCCCAGGCCTTCGATCTTGCCGCCGACAAAGATCGTGCCGTCATACATGGAGTCGCCGAGGTTCTTGCCGGCGTCGCCCAGCACGACCATGCGGCCGCGCTGCATCATGAAGCCGGAGAACGCACCGGTGCGCCCGCCGACGATGATGGTGCCGCCCTTCTGGTCGATGCCGGTACGCGAACCGACATCGCCCTTGCATACGAGGTCGCCGCCGCGGATCGCCGCGCCGAAGGTCGAGCCGGCGTTCTTTTCGACGACGACCGTGCCGGCCATCATGTTCTCCGCGCACGACCAGCCGACGCGGCCGGTGACGCGCACGTTCGGACCGTCGATCAGGCCGACGCCGAAGTAACCCAGGCTGCCCTCGAAGGTCAGGTTCAGGCGGCTCAGGATGCCGACGCCCAGCGAGTGGCGGGCGAGCGGATTCTTGATCACGATCGAACCGTACCCTTCCGCCATCAGCGACCGGATCTTCAGGTTGATCTCGGAGATTTCCATCTCAGCGGCGTCGAACTCCGCACGTTTGTTGAAGTCGACGTCCGGCGCTTCCGGGTAAAGCAGGTTGTCGGATTCCTCGAGATCGAAGAAGCGCTGCTGCGTACGCCCGGTCAGCTGCTCGGTATGCAGCCCCATCTCATGGCTGACATGATCTTCTGTTTCTAGTTTCGCCATACCCGAACCTCCCGGTCATAGGGGTCAATGGTGTCGATTTCCTGGGGCAGGACCTGGCGGATGGCGACCTCTTCCGACGCCATCGCGACGAGATCGTCGCTCTCATAGAGAACCATCGGCTTGGCGGCCATGACGTCCTTGGCCATGCCCAGGCTGTCGTTGGTCGCGACCAGATAGGTGAACACGCCGTCCAGTTCGTCGATCGACTGGTGCATCGCGGCTTCCAGATCGATGCCGGATTCCAGCTTGTCGGCCAGATAGACCGCGATCAGCTCGCTGTCGCAGCTCGACTGGAAGCGGAACTTCTTGCGCTCCATCTCGCGGCGCATGATCCAGTAGTTGGTCAGCTGGCCGTTATGGACGACGGAGATGTCGTTATAAGGATAGGCCCAGTAGGGATGGGCGGAGCGGATATCGACATCCGATTCCGTCGCCATGCGGGTGTGGCCGATGGCGTGGGTACCCTTAAAGCCCTGCAGCTTGTACTGGTCGGCGACCGTCGTCGCGTCGCCCAGGTCCTTGATCAGCTCCAGCGCGTTGCCCAGCGACAGGATCTCGGTCCCTTCGACGTCTTCGACGAAGTCGGCCATCTTGCGCATGTCGCCGTCGAACGTGAAGCGATAGCGGAAGGCGTACTCGGTCGCGTCAACCTTCTCGGTGATGTTGACACCCAGGTCGGTCAGACGCTTGTCGACTTCGGCGCGCCGCTGCTTGACCTCGTCGTGGATCTGGAAGCCTTTTGTCAGGTCTTCCTGTTCGGCGACCATGAACCGCATGACGTACTCGTTGCTGCCGGCCGAACCGTAGACCGCGAAACCCGTCGAATCCGGGCCGCGGTGCTTCAGCGACTGCAGCATGGCGGTCATCTCGGTGCCGATATCACCCGCACCGTTGCGGTGAATAATTCCGGCGATACCACACATGGGTGTCGTCCTCCTTTTACGTTCAAGACAACAACGGCGGCGACCGCGCGGGATCGCCGCCGTCGGTTAAAGAGCCTGTTAGGGCAGGCAATCCCAATAGGTCTCCAGGTCCCACTCGGTCACGGTGGCCATGAAGTTTTCCCATTCGTTGGTCTTGTAGTGCTTGTAGACCTTGTACATGTCGCCGGGCATGGCCGACTTGATGACCTCGTCGTTCTCCAGCGCCTTCAGGGCGTCGCCCAGCGACATCGGCAGCTTCTTGACCAGCTTGCCCTCTTCCATGGCCTCATAGATGTTCCGCTCTTCCGGCTCGCCCGGATCGAGCTTCTTGGTGATGCCGTGGTCGAATGCCTGGATGATGGCGGATGCCATCAGATAGGGATTCACCATCGAGTCGACGGCGCGGTACTCGAAGCGGCCTGGCGCGGAGACGCGCATGCCGGTGGTGCGGTTCTGATAACCCCAGTCGGCGAAGACCGGCGCCCAGAAACCGGTGTCCCACAGGCGGCGATAGGAGTTGACGGTCGAGCAGCCGATCGCGGTCAGGGCGTCGAGATGGGCCATGACGCCGCCGATGGCCTTCAGGCCGACCGGACCCGGCTTCTGCTTGTCCTTGCCCGACGGCATGAACAGGTTGGTACCGCCGCGGCGATAGGCGAAGTTCTCCTTCAGGCCCGGCAGGCTGTTGCCGTTGCCCAGCGCGTTCACCTCGTCCTTGCCGCCGGTCCAAAGCGAGACGTTGTGATGGCAGCCGTTGGCCGAGACGCCCATGAACGGCTTTGACATGAAACAGGCGATCAGGTTGTTCTCGCGCGCGACCTGGGCGCAGATCTGGCGATAGGTGCTCAACCGGTCGGCGGTCCGGAGCGCGTCGTCGAACTGGAAGTTCAGTTCCAACTGGCCGGGCGCGTCCTCATGGTCGCCCTGGATCATGTCCAGGCCCATGGCGCGGCTGTATTCGATGACCTTCATGAACACCGGGCGCAGGCTCTCGAACTGGTCGATGTGATAGCAGTTCGGCTTGGAGAAGCCGCCGTTCGGCAGGCCGTCCTCGCCCTTCTTCAGCCACATCATCTCCGGCTCGGCGCCGTGACGCAGATGCATGCCCTTGTGCTTCTTTTGGAAGTCGTCGTGGATGCGGCGCAGGTTGCCGCGGCAGTCGCCGGTAAAGAAGCCGCCGGGATCCTTCTTTTCTTCCCGGTTGCGGAAACACGTCACGTAGACGCGGGCAACACGCTTGTCCCACGGCAGCTGTACGAAGGTATCGGGGTCGGGAATACCGACCAGCTCCGAGGACTCAGGACCGTAGCCGATGTATTGACCGTAGCGGTCGACATAGAGGTTGGCGACCGAGCCGTAGACCAGCTGGAAACCCTTTTCGGCGATGGTCTCCCAATGGTCGGCCGGCACGCCCTTGCCGATGATGCGGCCGGTCACCGAGATGAACTGGTAGTAGATGTAGTCGATGCCGAGCTGGTTGATCTTCTCGCGCACCTGCTTGACCTGAGTCGCGCGACCTCTCTTCCTTACATATTCCTCAATGGCCATGGCCATGGGTACGTCTCCCCCTGTGTTGCCTCAGTCAATGTTGCCGGCCGCCGGCATGGCGACGGATCGTTGGGAGCTTGGCGTGCCGCGCGACGACGAGTCAACGCGGTGACGCCGGGTCAGCTCCACGGAAACGGGCTGTGCGAAACCGGATGCAGTTTGCCCTCTGCGTAACGCGAGAAACGGAACGGCTCGAGCAGCGCACTCTTGTCGCCGACTACCTCGCCGGCGACCAGCTTGCCGATACCGATCATCTTATAGCCGTGGTTCGAATCGGCGATGATGTGCACGTTGTCGCAGAACGTGTCGATGACCGGGAAGCTGTCCGGCGTGAAACAGCCCAGGCCGCCGGACGGTTCCGTCTTCCACTTGCCGATCTGGCCGGAGAACCGCTCCTGACAGGCGGCGAGCGCCGAACACCACATGTGGGCGAAGTCGTCGCCGACGATGAAGTCCGGCGAGTCCGGGCCATAGGGGTCGACCGCGACCTCGTCGACCGGCGTCTCGACCTTGTAGGGCATGGCGCCGCCCTGGACGCCGTTGAAGTGGAAATCGGGCTTGTAGTAGATGCCCCACATCTCCTCGGTGATGACGGAGCCGTCGACGTCGGAGTGCAGCGGCACATCGGTGTCGACATGGATCACCGGCGGCATGCCGCCGTCGTTGGTCTTCTGGAAGTCGGGGTCGACGCCCAGGACACCCTCTTCCAGGCACCAGTACTTCCACATGCCGATGCCGTCATGCATGGTGCCGTCGGCGCCCTTGATCGAGACTTCCTTGGGCAGGTCCAGCATGTCCCAGATGTGGCGGACCCAGGGTCCGACGCCGACGATGACCTGATCGGTCTCGATATCGCCCTTGTCGGTCTTGACCTTGGAGACGGCGCCGCCGCTGCGCTCGAAACCGGTGACCTCGCAGCCGGTGATGATGCGCACCTCTTCCGACTCGGCCTTCGACGCCAGCCCGTAGATCGACGAGGTGTTGTTGGCGTAGCCGCCCTTCTTCTCGTGCAACACCGAGGTGATGCCCGGCGCGCGCCAGTCGCTCAGGATGGTCTTCATGTAGGCGAGGCACTCGTCCGTGCCCTCGATGAAGCTCGACTCGTAGCCGATGCCCTGCTGTTCCTTGTAGATCTGCGCGACGTCCTCGTGCATCGACTCGCACGAGATCTGCATGTAGCCGACCGGATGGTAGTGATAGGCCTCCGGATCGCTCTCCCAGACCTCGACGCACTGCGCCATCAATTCGCGCATGGCCGGCTGGTAATAGTTGTTGCGCACGACGCCACAGGCGATGCCGCTGGCACCCGCCGCAATGCCGGACTTGTCGACCACGACGATGTCCTTGCCGCTGCCCTTGCCGCGCGCCTTCAACTCAAGCGCCAGGTGATAGGCTGTACTCAGGCCGTGGATACCGGCGCCGATGATCACGTATTTGGAACTGGTGGGAAACGCCATGCTCGTCGACCCTCCCTCGGGGGATTCTGGTGCATTTGACGACCATTGGTCCAGATCGGCCAGATTGGCGGTTCACCGCGGCGGAGCTTGACGTGGCCGTCATTTGCCCCGACCATGTGGTGATCCAATTCTAGGCCAATTGAACCAATTTTGCGCTAGCTAAGTCCGGTGGGAAAACGATGTCAAGTGAAAGCGCGCCGTTCCGCCACGAGTTGACCGCCAACCGCGTCGAGGGTGCGCGCGAATTGCCACTGCCGAGCTCGAAGAGCGCGGCCGCGATCGCGTCGCAACTGCGCCAGGCGATCCTCGACGGCGTCTATGCCAACGCGGTCGCCAACTGCCGTTCGGCCGGCAGACGCTCGCCGTTGACA
>JANQGO010000152.1 GCA_028277285.1 Alphaproteobacteria bacterium
GCTGGAGCGCGACGGCTTCATCACCGGGCGGGTGGCGCTTTTGGATCCCAACAAGGTCAATGTCGGCATCACGGTCTTCGTCGCCATCAAGACCGACCAGCACAACGCCGAATGGCTGACCGATTTCGCCCGCGAGGTCGCCGACGTGCCGGAGGTCGTCGAGATCTACCGCATGGCCGGCGATATCGACTATCTGCTGAAGGTCGTCGTGCCCGACATCCAGGGCTACGACCGCGTCTACAAGGCCTTGATCGCCAAGGTACGGTTCTTCGACGTCAGCTCCATGTTCGCCATGGAGCGCATCAAGTACACGACCGCCCTGCCGCTTGCCTACGCCAGTGCCTGAAGCGCCTCTTTCTGGGCGTCCTTGAAACCGACCAGACGGCGGTCGCCGAGGTCAAAGACCGGCCGTTTCATCAGCGACGGGTGGGCCAGGATAAGCGCCGCCGCCTTGGCGTCGTTCATATCCGCCTTGTCGGCCTCATCAAGGCCGCGCCAGGTGGTGCCGCGCGTGTTGACCAGAACGTCGCTGCCCAGTTCGCTGACCCACGCCGTCACGTCGCCGGCGTTCAGGCCGTCGGCACGGACGTCGTGAAACTGATGGTCGATCCCTTCTGCCTTCAGCCAGGCAAGCGCTTTCTTGCAGGTATCGCAGTTCTTCAAGCCGTAGACAGTGATCAACGCGCCCTCCCATGGCATCGGCGGATAAACCTACCCTGGTGGAAGCGCCCGACAAAGCACCCATGGCGCCGGCGCGCCAGTTGCGGCTAGACTTGGCGGGGCAAGCGCCAACAACGCCCGAGGGAGGCGATCGCGTGGGACAGGCATATCTTGAACCGGTCGAACATCCGGCGGCCTGGAAGGCAAGCGACTTTGCGAGCCTGGACGACATCACGGTCAGGTTCGACCAACGCCATATCGACGCCTTCGAGGAGGCCTGGCAGGCGATCGATGGCGCTGGTCTGACCCTCGATCAGGTGGAGCGGGAGAATTTCGAGGTGCCGGCCATCGCCGATGACCTCGCCGATATCTATCGCGAGATCGTCGACGGACGCGGTCTGGTGCTGATCGACCGGCTGCCGATCGAAGACTGGCCGCTTGCCAAGACCGAGATCATCTACTGGGGCATCGGCACCCATTTCGGCACCGGCGTCTCCCAGTCGGTCATGGGCGATCGCCTGGGTCACGTGGTCAACATCGGCGGCAAGGATCCGAAGGAACGCGCCTACCGCAACAGCATGCCGCTGACGCTGCACACCGACGGCTGCGGCATTCTCGGCATGTTGTCGATCCGCCCGGCCGATGAAGGCGGGCTGTCGCAATACGCCAGCGCGCTCGCCGTCCACAACGAGATCCTGACGGCCCGGCCGGATCTGTTGGAACCACTCTATCGGGGTTTCCGTTACCACCGCTTCGGCGAACAAGGGCCCGGCGAAGACCCGGTGACGCCGCACGAGGTACCGGTGTTGTGCCAGCGCGACGGGGTTGTCAGCACCCGCTACATCGCCGGCTACATCTACATGGCCTACGAAGAGCTGGGCGAGGAGATCGGTGCCTTCGAACGCGAGGCGCTGGAGTTCTTCGACGAGACCGCGCAGCGCGACGACATGAAGCTGGAATTCATGATGCCGCCCGGGCAGATCTGCTTCGCCAACAACTACACCGTCCTGCACGCGCGCACCGGGTTCGAGGACCGGCCGGGCCCCGATACCGGCCGCATGCTGCTGCGCCTTTGGCTCACCGCCCACGACCGGCGGCCGATCGATCCCAGGATCGAGATCTACCGAAGTCAGGGCATCAAGAAACAGGAGAATCGCGAGAACACCCGCTACGCCGGCGACGCGACCGACGTGCTCGAGCGCGGCGTTCTGCGCTATTGAGGGACGGGTTTCTGATCGCCGTCAAACGCAACAGTACGATGGCCTCGTTGGGCGCGATGCGAAGACGGCGATAGGGGGGAGTTGATCGGAACGTGACTGTCAGACAAGGTTTTTACATCGTTTCCATCGTGCTGTTCGTCGCGGTCGCGCTCATAGCGATCGTGTGGCCGGCCATTCTCTGGTCGTTGATCGTGTTGGTGCCGCTGTTTCTTGTCGGCGTCTATGACGCCACCCACGGCATTCACAACGTGCTGCGCAACTATCCGGTCATCGGCCATATCCGCTACTTCGCCGAGTTTATCCGGCCGGAGATCCAGCAGTACTTTGTCGCCAGCAATCTTTCGGGCCGGCCCTATCCACGGGAAACACGCGAACTGGTCGGCGCGCGCGCCCATGGCGGCGACGGCATCCAGCCCTTTGGCACCCAACATGATCTGTTGTCCTCGGGCATCGAGTTCGCCATGCATTCGATGTCGCCGAAGGAGCCGACGCAAGACGCCGCACGCGTTCTCGTCGGTGCCGACTGCGCCAAACCGTACGAAGCGTCGCGGCTGAACGTTTCGGCAATGAGCTATGGCGCTTTGTCGCGCAACGCCGTCATCGCGATGAACCGTGGCGCCGCGCTCGGCGGCTTCTATCAGGATACCGGCGAAGGCGGGCTGACGCCCCACCACCTGGAAGGCGGCGGCGATATCGTCTGGGAGTTGGGGACAGGCTATTTCGGTTGCCGCACGGCCGACGGCAACTTCGACCCCGACCAGTTCCGCGACAAGGCCGCCCACGATCACGTCAAGATGGTCGAGATCAAGGTCAGCCAGGGCGCCAAGCCGTCCCATGGCGGCGTGCTGCCGGCCGCCAAGATCTCTCAAGAGATCTCCAAGATTCGCGGTGTGCCGATGGGCCAGGACTGCATTTCGCCACCGGCGCACACGGCCTATTCGAACCCTTGCGAGATGATGGAGTTTGTTGCCCAACTGCGCGAGCTCTCCGGCGGCAAGCCGGCGGGTTTCAAACTCTGCATCGGACGGCGCAGCGAGTTCCTGAGCATCGTGAAGGGCATGCTGAAGACCGGCATCACGCCCGACTTCATCGTCGTCGACGGATCGGAAGGCGGCACCGGCGCGGCCCCGCTGGAGTTCTCCAACTCGCTTGGTCTGCCAATCAACGAAGGGTTGGCCTTCGTTCACGCCAGTCTCGTCGGCGCCGGCCTGCGCGACAAAATCAAGATCGGCGCCAGCGGCAAGGTTGCCACCGGTTTCGACATGGTGGTCAAGATGGCGCTGGGTGCGGACACCTGCAATGTCGCGCGCCCCTTCATGTTCACCGTCGGCTGCATTCAGGCGCTGCGCTGCCACACAAACAAGTGTCCGACCGGCGTCGCGACCCAGGACCCCGAACGCTACAAGGCGATCGACATCGAGAAGAAACACCTGAGGGTCGCGACCTATCACGAAAAAACCATCGAGAGTTTTCTGGCTCTGATGGGCGCCATGGGCGTAGACCAGGCTGAAGACCTGACACCGCAGCACATCTTCCTGCGCGGTGATGACGGCTCGGCCCGCTCCTATGCCGACGTGTTTTCGTGGCTGGAGAAAGACGCGCTGTTGGGCGGCGCGCTGCCCGTGCCGTTCGACCGCCATTGGTCCCATGCAAGCGCGGAGCATTTCTAGCCTTAGCCTCCAAGAGACTTAACGACCCATGTGTGAGCTGTTCGCCAAATCCAGCCGCCAGCCGGCCAACGTCAATCTATCGCTGGATACCTTCGCCGATCACGGCGGACGAACCGGGCCGCATCGTGACGGCTGGGGCATCGCCTATTACGAGGAAGGCGACATCCGGCTGATCAAGGATACGCACCAGGCCAGCAGCAGCGTCTGGGTCCGCTTCGTCGAGGAGCAAGGCCTGATCAGCGCGACGGTGATCAGCCATATCCGCTACGCGACCACGGGCCACGTCGCGCTCTACAACACCCATCCGTTCAGCCGCGAACTGGGCGGGCGCATGCACGTCTTTGCCCATAACGGTGTCGTCGACGGTGCCATGGGTGATCCGCGTTTCCCGCTGGATGCCTATCATCCGGTTGGCGACACCGATTCGGAGTATGTCTTCTGTTCCCTTCTGGCGCGCTTGGGCAGTCTGTGGAACGACTCCGGCGGCGTACCCGACCTCGAAAGGCGCATGGACGAGGTCGCCAAGTTCGCCGGCGAGCTGCGCAGTGTCGGGCGCGCCAATTTCCTTTACGCCGACGGTGACGTGCTGTTCGCGCACAGCCATATCCGCCACCAGGACGACGGCTCGACCGGCATTGGCCTGCACATGCTGACACGCACCTGCGGCAACGAGGGCATCGAGCTCTCCGGCGGCGGCGTCAATGTCAGCACCGGTGATGACGATCAGTCCGTCACGCTTCTGGCGAGCGTGCCGTTGACCGCCGAAGACTGGATGCCGATCAACGAAGGTACGGTGCTGGCGCTACGCGACGGCGAGGTAGTGGCTCAGGCGACGGCCTGACCCCCAGCGAAAACGGGCCGGTCACCAGCCGCCGTCGTGCGATGCATCAGACGCGGCATGGTGTCGTCGTAGTCGTGAACCGCATAGTGCATGGCGCAGCGGTTATCCCACATCAAGACATCGCCCTGGGTCCACGCGTGGCGGAACACGTTCTCCGGCCTGGTCGCATGGTCGTAGAGGAAGGCCAGCAGCGGTGCGCTCTCCTCGCGGCTCATGCCTTCGAACGCGATCGTGAAGCTGGGGTTGACGAACAAGGCGCGGCGTCCGGTCACCGGATGGCGGCGCACCACCGGGTGAACGGCCGGCGGTGGCGTCTCGAGGATCGGCAGCGCATCGGTCCCCGGCTCGTTGTTGCGCGCGACCAGGGACTCCGCGCTATGCAGCGCGTTCAAACGGTCGAGCATGGCGCGCATGCCGTCCGACAGCGTCTCGTAGGCGCGGTACATGTTGCAAAACATGGTGGCGCCCCGCCCTTCGGTCACGGTCAGCGCCTGCAGGACGGAGAGCGCCGGCGGTTCCTGCGAACAGGTGATGTCGCTGTGCCATTCGTCGTTGCGCGCCCCGGGCTTGCCGGGTTTGTTCTCGATGATCAATACCTCCGGGAACCCCTCGACCCCGCGGCGCGAGCGCAGCGGATGGGGTTCGACAGGCCCGAAGCGCTCGGTAAACGCAACCTGCTTGGCAGGCGACAAGGACTGGTTAGGGAACAACAGCACCAGATGGTCGCCGAACGCCTGCCGCACGGCTTCAAGCAGATCGTCATCCATGGGTTTGGCCAGGTCGACACCATCGACCCGCGCGCCCAGCGCACCTGTCAGCGACGTGACGTCCATCGCGGCCTCCGTCAGAACGGCTGTTACCGAACTATGTCATGGGCTGGGGTAGCTGTGAATGTGATTTCAGGCCAAACTGACGCAAACCGCCGGGAGGGAAATGATGTCGGGGGCAGGTTCGATCGACGTAACAGAGCGCGGCAGTACGTTGCTGTACAATCCGCTGCTCAACAAGGCGACCGCGTTCAGTTACGAGGAGCGCGATGAGCTCGGCCTGTTCGGCCTCTTGCCGCCGCACATCGAAGACCTCGAGAGCCAGATCCGGCGGGCCTATCAGGCCGTCGGCACCAAAAACACGCCGATGGGCAAGCATATCTACCTGCGCCAGCTCCAGGACACGAACGAGACGCTGTTCTACGCGCTGATCGGCCGCTACATCACCGAAATGCTGCCACTCGTCTACACACCGACCGTCGGTCAGGCCTGCCAGCAGTTCAGCGAAATCTACCGTCGCCCGCGCGGGCTCTTCGTGCCCTATCCGCGGCGCAACGTCATGCACAAGATCATGGAGAACGCGCCGCTCGACCATGTCGAGGCCATCGTCGTCACCGATGGCGAGCGCATTCTGGGCCTGGGCGACCAGGGGGCCGGCGGCTTGGGCATCCCGATCGGCAAGCTGTCGCTTTACACGGCCTGCGGCAGCATCGATCCGGCGACCACGTTGCCGATCGTGCTCGACGTCGGCACCAACAACGAGGAGCGTTTGAAGGATCCGCTCTATATCGGCTGGCGCAACGAGCGCATCAGCGGCCAGGACTATGACGATTTCGTCGACCTGTTCGTGCAAAGCATCAAAGCACGTTATCCAAAAGTCCTGCTGCAGTGGGAGGATTTCGCCCAGCAGCACGCCGCGCCGATCCTGGAGCGCTACCGCGACCGCCTGCTGACCTTCAACGACGATATCCAAGGCACCGCGGCGGTCGCCTATGGTACGCTGCTGGCGGCCGTGCACGCGACCGGGTCGAAAATCACCGACATGCGCGTCGCCTTCCTGGGCGCCGGTTCCGCCGGCTGCGGCATCGCCATGCAGATCCGGCGCGGCATGGTGAGGAACGGCCTCTCGGAAGCCGAAGCCGCGGAGCGTTTCTTCATGGTCGACCGCCAGGGCCTCTTGCATGACGGCATGACCGGTCTGTTGGATATCCAAAAGCCACTGGTGCAACCGAAGGACAAGGTCGCCGGTTGGGCGTCCGAGGGCGAGACGATCTCGCTGGAGGACGTGGTCGATAACGCACGGCCCAACGTGCTGGTCGGTGTCAGCGGTCAGCCCAACACGTTCACCGAGTCGATCATCCGCAAGCTGGCAAAACACGCCGAGCGGCCGATCATCTTCCCGTTGTCGAACCCGACATCGCGCTGCGAGGCGGCGCCCGAGGACATCATCAATTGGACCGACGGCAAGGCGCTGGTCGCGACCGGAAGCCCGTTCGACCCGGTCACGTACAAGGACAAGACCTTCGAAATCGCCCAGTCGAACAATGTCTATATCTTCCCGGGTCTGGGTCTTGGCGTGCTGGCCAGCGGCGCCAGGCGGATCAGCAACGAAATGATGATGGCCGCTGCCGAGGCGCTCGCCGCCGACGCGCCGATCATGTCGGACCCCAACGGCTCGCTGCTGGCGCATCTGGAGGACATTCAGGAAGTCAGCCGCGACATCGCGGTCGCCGTCGCCCGCGAAGCGCAGGAGCAGGGCCATGCGCCGGAGACCAGCGCCGAGGAGCTTGACGCGAAGATCAAGGCGAAGATCTGGGAGCCCGTCTACCGGCCCTATCGCGCGGTCTGAACGGCAGCGTCGATTGGCTCAGGTGTCGTCGCGCCGCGTCAGCAGCGCCGCCAGCGCGATGAAGTGATAATCATGGCGGCGCGGGTCATCGCGGATCAGACGTTCCGCGCGGGCATAGGCGTCATCGATCAGGCTGTCGACGTTGTCGTAACCGGCTAGACAGAGCCTTAAAGGCGACTCGCTGAAGACACGAAAGAACGCCGTGAACTCGCGGGCAAAGCGACGGGCGTCGCCGGTTTGCTTGAACGTCTCGACAAAGGATACGGGTATCTCGTAGGTCTCGGACCGCTCCAGCGAAAAGAGAGTGGCACACGGCGACTGAGCGTCCCCAACCGGCGCGGTCAGTTCGTCGAGCGTGCGGAAATAGGTGGGGTGATAGTAGATCTCGTAGTGATCGCGGTCGATCAGCTTCTCATCCACCATCTCCAGCAACGCATCGTTCAAGGCATCGGTGAACCCGTTGCAGGTCGCGTGCCCGAGACCGGTTCCGAAGACCTGCATTAGAAGTCTGCCGCCCGGGATCAACTCGCTCGCGCGTGCCCTCAAGAACGACTCCAAGTCGCTCGCCGACTGCGCGGCCAGCGCGGCGTGTTCCTCACCCGTCACCCACCCGGTGCCGCTGCCGAGGGCACTGGGGCCGTTTCCGACGATGTGGCCGGGCAGGCGATCAAGGGGCCGCCGGCTGAAGAACGCGATGGCGTTGAAGGTCATCGCCAGGTGAAGGGAGCGGGGCGGCAGCAGCCGGTCGTACATGGATCCGCCGACGATCGACGAAAAGACCGCGTCATCACCAAAGACGGAGTGGCCGTTCGGCCGCAGACCCGCCAGCAAGGCCGCGTAGTCGTTGGTCGGCAGGTCGCTGTGGATCGTCTGGATGGGCCGGTCCGTGCGGGCGCGCAACGTGGCGGCCGCGTGTTTCATGACGTCGATGGAGTTACGCCCCTCCGAGCAGCCGAAATCGGCGAGCGTCACGGCCGGCAGCGCATCGTCCACGGGCATGGCGTCGAGTGCGTCATCAAGCCAGGGCATAACATGGTCGATGGTGGCCATCTGGGGCGCGGAATGGCGGTTGTATTCGCCATGACCGATCATGCCTGTCGTTACGCCCGTCGATGCCACGTGCCTGTTCCCGCGTGCCTGTCCGTGTTTCCGGCCTTCGTCCGGACAGTACCACGGCGGCGCCGATCCGGCTGCAGTTCGCGTTTGGCGGACGGGACATGTGGGAGTAGGCTTCGTCCTTAACCCTCCGGTCGTATGAATGTCTGATCCCCGCCGTTATCGTTGGTATGTGCTGGCCGCATCCGTCCTGATGCTGCTGATGGCGAACGGCGCGATGTTCCTGATCATCGTCGCGATGGCGGACATCTCCGAGAGTTTCAACTGGCCGCGCGGCGTGCCGTCGACCGCCTATGCGCTGCAGTTCGTCGGCGGCGGGCTCGGCTGTATCGCCATGGGTTGGTGGCTGGACCGCGCCGGCATGGGCAAACCCGCACTGCTCGGCGCCATCATGATCGGATCGGGCGCCATTCTCACGGGCATGATCTCAAGCCGCTGGGAGCTCTGGGCGATCTATGGCGTGATGATCGGCCTTCTGGGCACAGCCGCCATGTTCGCGCCCTTGATGGCCAACATCACCCGCTGGTTCGACCGCAACCGCGGCATGGCGGTCGGCCTGGTCGCCAGCGGCCAAAGCCTGGCCGGTTTCCTGTGGCCGCCGATCTTCGAGTTAGGCCTCGCCGAGATCGGTTGGCGCGCGACCTATATCTACTATGGCATCGCGACCATCGTGGTCATGGTGCCGCTCAGCTTGATCCTGAAGCGCAGCCCGCCGCCGATCGACCATCACACCGTATCGGGCGGTGCGGCCGCACCGGAACGCAGCGCCACGATCTACCGTCTCAGGCCCAACAGCCTGCTGGCGCTCCTGTGCTGCGCCATTGTCGGCTGCTGTATCGCCATGTCGCTGCCGCTGGCGCATCTGAAGGTCTACGCCACCGATGTCGGTATCGCGCCCATGCAGGCGGCGACCCTGCTGTCGGTCATGCTGCTGGCCAGCTTCGTTGCCCGCGCGGTCTTCGCCGGTCTGCTGATCGGCCGCTTTGGCGCGCTGAAGGCGCTCTTCCTGTTTTCGACGATCCAGGTCGTCATGCTGACGATCCTGCCGTTCACCCAGGGCCTGATGGGTTTCTACGTCGTCGCGGCCATGTTCGGCTTCGGTTACGGCGGCATCGGCCCGTGCTACCCCGTCATCGTGCGCGAATACCTGCCGGAGCGGCGCGCCGGACGCTATACGGGTATCGTTGTCATGTTCGGCACGTTTGGCATGGCGATCGGCGGCTGGTTGGGCGGCTTTGGCTACGACATGACCGGCAGCTATACCTCAGCCTTCCTGGCCGGGACCGCCTTCAATGTGGCCAACCTGCTGATCGTCGGTTTCCTTATCGGCCTGACCCGCACACCGTCCTTGCGTCACGCACCGGCTTGACGCCGCAAGCCGGCCATCGCCAGCCCACTCCCACGCGCCGGCTTGACGTCGCGGCGTCCATGGCCGATGACAGATCAAGGGGCCGGGAAGAATCCCGGGAAAAGACCACATGGGGGGCGGCAGATGAAACGACAGGACGTCGACACCTTCCTTGAGGAAAACGCGATCCGAACGGTGATCGTCGCCGGGACGGATCCCATGGGCGTTTTGCGCGGTAAACGCCTGACCGTTCCCTACTTCAAGAACGCCATCGACTCCGGCCTGACCTTCGCCTGGTTCATCATGCGCACGACCACGGTCGACGACGTGTTGCCGGACATGCTGGGCACCGGCGTGCCGGACGTGAAAGGCGTGCCCGACCTCTCGACACTGCAGCTCGCGCCGTGGGAGCCGGACACCGCCATCGTGTTGATGGACTGGGTCTGGCCCGACGGCAGCCCCTGCCCCTATTGCCCGCGCAGCGAGTTGAAGCGCCAGGTCGCGGCGATGCGAAAGCAGAATGTCGTCGAACGCGCCGCCCTGGAGTTCGAGTTCTATTTGATGCCCAAACCGGTCGCCGACGTCCGGCGCGGCGACTTCTCAGGCCTCGGTCCCGCATCCCAGGACATCCACTGCTATTCCATCTACGAAGGCAGCTTCTTCGAACCGGTCGTCGCGCGGGTGCGCGATTGTTTCGAGGACATCATCGAAGGCTGCACGCCCGAATGGGGCCAGGGTCAGTTCGAGATCAACCTTGCCGCCACCGACGCGCTTTCCATGGCCGATCAGGTCATGCTGTTCAAGACAGCGGTCAAACAGATCGCCGCGGAAGCCGGTCTTTCCGCCACCTTCATGGCGAAGTGGCACCAGGATTTCTCCGGCAACTCCGGCCACATCCATCAAAGCTTCAGCGATGCCAAGACTGGTAAATCCCTGTGCTACGACGCTAAGACCAAGGACAACCTGACGCCCTGGTTCCGCCGCTTCATTGCCGGCCAGCTCGATCTCTTGTGCGAGACCACGCTGTTTATCGCGCCCTTCGTCAATTCCTATAAGCGCTTTCAAGATGACAGCTTCGCCGGCGTGACGCGATGCTGGAGCATCGATAACAGGACGTCCGGCCTGCGCGTCATCAATGTCAGCGCCAAGAAGGCGCGATTGGAACACCGCATCGGCGGCGCCGATCTTAACCCCTATACCGCCTTCGCCGTGCTGTTCGGCACCGGTATGCGCGGTGTCGCGAACAAGATGCGTCTGCCCGCGCCGGTCGACGGCAATGCCTATCATGTCGAAGGTCTCGACCATGTGCCGCGTAGCCTTGAGGAGGCGGCCGAGCTTGCGGACGCGACGCCAGCCATCCGCGAGATCCTGCCGCCCAAGTTCGTCGACAACCTAATCGACCTCGCGCGCTACGAGTGCTCGATCTTCCGCGAGACCGTCACGGATCTGGAGCTCAGGCGCTACTACGAAATGAGCTAGCGTACCCGCGGTGCAAAGATCGCTAGCGGCTCGGCAAAGCCGCGCAGTTCGTGTTCGCCCAGGTCATCCAGCGGCATATCGATGAGATCGGCAACCGGCTTGGTAATGAGGATTGGACGGCCCAACGACTTGCACAGACCCTCGACACGGCTGACCGCGTTCACCGCGCGCCCGATGACCGTGAAGTCAAGGCGCTCGGGCGCGCCGACATTGCCGAAAAAGACCTCGCCGCGATGCAGGGCGATGCCGGTCCTGAGCGGCCGCCAACCTTCGATATCCGATAACTGGCCTTCGTCCTCGTTGAGATCATCGAGAACCCGCATCGCGTCCTGGGCAGCGGTGATGGCCGCGGTCGCGGCATCGCGTTCTCGGCTGAAACGCGAGAACGGAAAGACGGCCAGCAGCCCGTCACCGATGAACTTCAGGACTTCGCCACCTTCGGCCATCACCGAGCCTGCCAACCGGTCGAAGTAAGCATCGAGAACGGCGATCATGTCGCGCTCCGTGAGCCGCGCGGCCAGATCCGTGAACCCGCGCATGTCCGAAGCCCAGATGATGGCGTCGATCGGCTGACCGGAGCCGCGCTTGATCGAGCCGTGCAGAACCTGACCACCCGCCGCTGAACCGAGATAGGTCGTCACGATGTTCTGAGAGATCCGCAACGCGATGTGCTTTTGGACGTGAAGCGCGAGCAGGCGCAGATAGTGGTTGATCGCCAAAAACTGCGCATCGGTGAAGCCGCCCGGCTGTTTCGTCGCGATGGTCACCGCGTTGTGCACGTTGCTGCCGGCCGGCAACGGCAAGGCGGCGTATTCGACAATGCCCTGACCAGCCAGTTCCTTCATCAGCGGCGATTGGTTGGCCGAGTCGGTCACGTCGGTGCGCGCGCGAAACGGCTCGCCACGGTCGATGACCTGGAAGATGGGGTTGAGGCGGTAGGCATCACTCGCGAGAACGCGCTCTTCGACCTCAAGCTCGTCACAGAACCCGTCGTCGCTGTTCCAGTTCCACGAATAGCCGACGAGCTGGGGATGGAGCGTGCCAATGCTGAGGCCGACGCGTTGCACCGGCAGGCCCGCCGCGACCATGCGCCAGGCAAAGGCCTGGAACAGCGCAAGCAAATCGTCTTCGTCGGCCGCGTCGTTCAAAAGCCATGTCTCGAGATCCGGCTTGCCAAGCCGCGCGGCGGCGTCGGCATTCATCTCGCCCCTGCGCCGCAGCAAGACACCGGACGTGTAGCTGCGCGGCGCGGGATCGAGGTATCGGCGGGTCACGTCTGCTCCTCCTCAGCCCAGGGCGAAACCCTCGTAACCCTTCGCGACAACCTCCTCACAACGCCGGACATAGGTTGGATAGCCGATGTGCGGCATGAAGACACGCGGCTTGCCTGGGACGTTCGCACCCAGATACCACGAGTTACAGGTGGGATAGAGCGTGTGGTCGGCCAGATCGTTCACGTGGTCGACCCAGTCGTTCTCCGCCGCAAGCGTCGGCTCGATGCGCTCGTGACCGTGTTCGGCCAGGTAACCAAGACAAGCGGCGATCCATTCGGCATGCTGTTCGATCGACGGCAGCATGTTGGTCAACACCGACGGGCTGCCGGGCCCCGTGATCATGAAGAGGTTCGGAAACCCCGCCGACATCAGTCCGAGATAGGTGCGCGGCCCAGCGGCCCACTTCTCCTTCAGGGTTGCACCGTCGCGGCCCTGGATCGCCACCTTCAGGAGTGCGCCGGTCATCGCGTCGAAGCCGGTGGCGAGCACGATGACATCCAAGGGATAGGCGCGGCCATCGACGATCAAACCGTCCGGCGTGATGGCCTCGATCGGCGTCTGCGACACGTCGACCAGAGTCACGTTGTCGCGGTTGTAGGTCGCGTAATAGTTGGTGTCGACACACAGGCGCTTGCAGCCGACAACGTTGGTCGGTGACAGCAGTTCCGCGACCGCCGGGTCGTCGACGATCTCGTGGATCTTGCCGCACAGAAAGGCGCGCGCGGTGTCGTTGGCATCCTGGCGCACAAGCAGGTCGTTGAAGGCGGCCATGAACGGCAGGCCGCCATTTTGCCAGCGAGCCTCGTATTCGGTCTGGCGTTCCTCATCGCTGACCGCCAGGGCGGAGACGTCGTTGGGATGGGTGTCGACGCCATTCCTTGTCTGGCTGGCGCGCGCGCGAAGCTCGCCATAGTGCGCCTTCACCTCGCGCTGGTAATCGGGATCCAACGGGTGGTTCTGCGCCGGCACCGCGTAGTTTGGGGTCCGCTGGAACACAAACAGTTCGGCCGCCTGCTCGGCGATGATCGGTATCGACTGGATGGCAGACGAGCCCGTACCGATGACGCCGACGCGAAGCCCGGTGAAGTCGACATCCTCATGGGGCCACGTTCCCGTGTGGTAGACCGGCCCCTTGAAGTCCGCCAGGCCCTCGATCGCCGGGGTGTTGGCGGACGACAGGCAACCGGTCGCCATGACCAGGTAACGGGACGTCAGTACGCCGCCGTCCTCGGTCTCGATCGTCCAAGTGCCCGTTTCGTCATCATAAGCGGCGGCCCTGACCCGGCTCTCGAACTGGATATCGCCGCGCAGGTCGAACCGGTCGGCGACATGGTTGGCGTAGCGCAGGATCTCCGGCTGCGGCGCATAACGTTCGGTCCACTCCCATTCCTGCTCCAGCTCCGGACAGAACTGATAGGAGTACTCCATGCTCTCGACGTCGCAGCGAGCGCCGGGATAGCGGTTCCAGTACCAGGTGCCGCCGACACCGTCGCCGGCCTCCAGCACACGCGCTTTCAGACCCAGCTTGCGCGCCAGATGCAGCATGTAGAGGCCGCCGAACCCGGCACCGACGATCACGATGTCGAATGTGGCCTCAGCGCCGTCTCGATCACCCGTCATCACCAACCCCGATCAACCATCACCATCCAAACATGATCGACTTAGACCATGGCGGACCGGGTACCGGCAACCGTCTACTTGCGTACCGGCCCGGCGCGCTGGTTGTCCTCATGCATGATGAAGACGGAGACCAGGATCAGGATGATCGAGATGCCGACGATGATCGTGCCGATGGCGTTGATCTCCGGCGTGATACCGCGCCGGATGACCGACCAGATGTACATCGGCAGGGTGTTGTCGCGTCCGGTCAGGAAGAACGTGACGGGGATCTCGTCAAACGACAGGGTAAACGAGATAAGCGACGATCCGATCAGCGCTGACTTGATGTTGGGGAGGGTCACATACCAGAACGTCTGTAACGGTCGCGCGCCAAGGTCGGCGGACGCTTCCTCGATCCGGCGGTCGAACCGCTGCAGCCGGGCGAAAACGTTGGTGACGACAATAGCGGTCAGCGCCGTCCCGTGACCGATGATGACCGTCAACAGGCTGAGTTCGATGCCAGCGGAACGGAACATGGTGAGCATCGAAACACCGGTGATCAGACCCGGCAGGGTGATCGGCAGGATGACCAGGCGACGAAATACCGTCTTGCCGGGGAAGCTGTAACGATCGAGCGCCAGCGCCGTCGGCACGCCGATGGCGATGCAGATACAGACCGCGCACAGGCCGACGACAACGCTGTTCCAGACCGCGGCCATCAGATCGGGGTTGCTGAGCGCCTTCTCGTACCAGGCGAACGTGAACTCGGTCAGCGGCAGCTTGGTCACGGGGTTCGCGTTGAAGCTGAACACCATCAAGGTCGCGATAGGGACGTAGAGGAACGCCAGCACGCAGGCCGCGGCAACGGCCAGCGTGGAGTTCGAGATGTCGAAAGGACGCCTGCGCCGCGTTGCGCCGGCCGTGCTTTCTGCGGTTAAGACAGCCATCTTGCTCCCCCTAACCCATGTTCAGCCGGCCGACACGCTCAAGCTTGTCGGAGGCGGTGATGATGCCGAGCACAATGAACAGCAGCACGACGGAAAGCGCCGAGCCGAGTGGCCAGTTCATCGAGATGCCGAACTGGCTGGCAACGACATTGGCGATCATGTTGGAGTACGGACCGCCGACCAGGATCGGCGAAATGAAGTCACCGACCGACAGCCCGAAGGTGAAGGTAAAACCCGCCAGGATGCCCGGCATGGACAGCGGCAAGGTGATCTTCATGAATGTCTTCCAGCGCCCGGCGCCCAGATCCTTCGACGCCTCCATCAGGCTGGGCGGAAGCTTCTCCAGTGACGCATAGATCGGCATCACCATGAAGGGCGTGAAGATGTACGCCATGGTGATGACCATCGCGAACTGATTGTAGAGGAAGATCGTGCTGGGCTCGCTGATGATGCCGAGCCACATCAGGAACGAGTTCAAGATGCCTTCCGACCCCAGGATCGTCTTCCAGGTATAGGCGCGCAGCAGATAGCTCACCCATAACGGCACGATCGTCGCGATATAGAGGAACATGCGCAGCCGGCTGGACTGGACCTTGAAGGCCAGGAAATAGGCCAGCGGATAGCTCAGGCAAAAGGCCACGACCGACACCAGAAGGGCCACCTTCACGCTGCGGCCAAGGACCCCGTAGTATTGGGAATCACCGATTAATGTCAGATAGTTACCCAGTTGAAAGTCGGGCACGTGAAACGGGAACTGCTGGGTATAGAAGCTGATCGCCAGCATCATCAGATAGGGCACCAGCAAGACCAGCCCCCACCACAGCGCCGGGCCCGAAAACAGCGCCCAGAAGCCGACGACGCGTCTTAGGCGATGGTTCATGCCGCGGCCTCCTCGGCCTCGACCGCCGCCACCTCGGCGCTGTCGAACAGGGCGACGATGTCGGGGCGGATGGCACAGGTCACGCTCTCGCCGGCGACCGGGAGCCCGGCCTGCGACAGGCCGGTGTCGAGTTGGTGGTGCACCATCAACAAACGGTCGGCGCCGATGTCCAGGTCCAGGCGCACGGCATTGCCGCTGAAGAACATCTCGCGCACGACGCCCTGGAAGGAGACCGTGTCGTCAGGCGCCGACCCGGAAACCAATCGGATTTTCTCGGGGCGAATGAACAGCGTCTTCGTGGCGCTATCACCGATTCCGGGCGACGCGCCGGGGATCTTGACCGTTATCGCCCCGGCCTGCGCGACAACGCCGTCACCGTCACGCGTCACGGCGGCCTGCAGCATGTTCGAGGTGCCCAGGAACTCCGCCACATAGGCGGTCGCTGGATGGTCATAGAGTTCGGTCGGCGTGCCGACCTGCTCAATCCGGCCGGCGTGCATCACCATGATGCGGTCGGACATGATCATCGCTTCGTTCTGGTCGTGGGTGACCATGATGAACGTGATGCCGATGCGGTCGTGGATATGCCGCAACTCGATCTGCATCGCTTCTTTGAGCTTGGCGTCGAGCGCCGACATCGGCTCGTCGAGCAACAGGATGCGCGGCTCGCGGATCAACGCGCGCGCCATGGCGACACGCTGGCGTTGGCCGATCGACAGTTGCGACGGCAGGCGCGCGGCCATCTGCGGCATCTCGATCAGGTCGAGCATGCGCCCGACCTTCTCCTGGATCTCGTTTCTTGGCGCACCGGCGATCTTCAGGCCATAGCCGATGTTGTCGGCGACGGACATATGCGGAAAGAGCGCGAAGTCCTGGAACATCATGTTGACCGGCCGGCGGAACGGCGGGTCGTCCGTGACGTCCTGGCCGTCGAGAAGGATCGAGCCGGAATCCGGGTATTCAAACCCACCGACCATACGCAGCGTCGTGGTCTTGCCGCAGCCCGATGGTCCGAGCATGGTCAGGAACTCGCCTTCCGGGATGTCCAGCGAGATGTCGTCGACCGCGACCACACCGCCACGAAAGGTCTTGGTCACGTTGATCAGTTCAAGAATATTCGCCATCGCTTCCGCATGTTCGGTGCGCTCTCCCAAGAATGCCCAGCGCAGCGTATCCAGTTGATCTCGTTCGCAACGGGGTCCGGCCCGATCACCGGACCCCGCCTATCCAGGTCAGACGATTACTGAGCCGCCTTGACCGCGTTCCAGGTCGCGATATAGGCGCCCACATCACCCGGCTCCTGCCACAGGGCCAGCGAGTTGATGTAGTCGAAATCGTCCTGGTGCAACGCGGTGAACATCTCGTCCGACAGACAGGTCTTCAGAACCTCGGGATTGGAGCCGGAGTAGCCGGTGATCCCGACCACGCCGCACTGGCCGTCAGCGCTGAGCGCGAAGTTGAGCCACTGATAGGCGCAATCCTCGTTCGGCGTGCCCTTGACGATCTGCCAGGCGTCGGCCCAACCGTCGGCATTCTCGGTCGGGATGAACTCGACCATCTCGATGCCCTGCTCGGCCAACAATGCCGACTGGTAGCCGCCCCAGGTGTTGGACACGGTGACCTCGCCGTTGGCATAGAGATTGACCAGCTCACCGGCCGTCGACCAGTACTTGCGGATCTGCGGCTTCATCTCGATCAGCTTGTCGCGGACCTGGTCAAGCTGGTCACTGGAGAGATTGAAGACGTCCGTGTCCTGACCGAACATCATGCGCGCGACGATATAGATGTTGGTCTTGTCGTCCCACAGGCTGACCTTGCCCTGAAGCGACGAATCGAACAGGTCGGCGAACGCCGACGGCGGCGCCTCGAAGCTATCGACACGGTACATGAACGGAATCGAGCCCCAGGTGAACGGGATGCCATAAACGGCATCATCGTACGTAACGCCGGGATGGGCGCGGAAGCTGGGATAGACGGCTTCGAAACCTTCGATGCGCGACATGTCGATCTCTTCGACAACACCCATCTTGCGCAGAATCGACGTGGTATCGACCGACGGCGAGACGAGGTCATAGACGCCGCCGCCGCCAGCAAGCTTCGCCGGGTACTCGTCGTTCGACCCGACATAAGTCGGGGTCACCTTACAGCCGGTTCTCTCCTCGAAGACCTCGACGAAGCTGGGATCAGTGTAGCCTTCCCAGGTCAGGACGTTCAGTTCGCCTTCGGCCCAGGCGCTTCCGGCCGCCAAGCCGGTCATCGCGATCGAGGCCGCCGCGATGGCGGTCCCGACAGTTGAAAACAGGTTCCTCATGAAAAGCCTCCTTAGCGGATGTTAGTCGTTGCCCAACGGCGTTGACCGTCAAGCCCGGTGCGTTCCCCGCTTTGCACCGGCGTGGTTACTTGTAGCGCCGAACGGGCGGCGTTGAAATGACGCGTTGTACGCTCCACCGAAGCGGCCGGGGCGTCACAGACCCGGGACGGCGGCCGCGATGGGTCGCCTGTCATAACATGCCTGGGGCGTCTCAACGCCCGGACTCCCGCCGCGTCTTGCGCACCACGGTACCGATATCGACACCCAGTGCACGCGCGGCCTTGCGTTTGCTGCCCAGCACCCTGATCGCCTCGCCGATAAGTTGCGTTTCGTAAGCCCGGACTTCCTCTTTCAGTGAAATGTTCGGGAAGCCGCGCGGCGGCCCGGCGCGAGTCGGATCGACAAAATCGGCCACGTCCTTGTCTGCCACCGATGCCGGCAGGTCGCGCGGACCGGCATCGCCGTCGGCCACCACCGAGAGGTGCTCGATGATGTTCGCGAGTTCACGAATGTTGCCGGGATAGTCGTGCGCAAGCAGCGCGGCGCGGCAGTCATCATCCAGGCGCAGCGCCGGCACGCGCTGTTTGTTGACGCGCGATACGAACAGGTCGAGCAGATCACCAATGAGTTCGCGGGACTCCCTTAGCGGCGGCACATCGAGCGCGATCACGCTGAGGCGGAAATAGAGGTCGCGGCGGAAACGGCCCTCGTCGACCATCAGATCGAGATTACGATTGGTTGCCGCGATGACCCGGACATCGACACGTTTGGCGGTCGCCGCGCCAATGCGCTGCACCGTGCCGTCTTCCAGGAACTTCAGAAGTTTGGCCTGGCTGATGAGGTCGGCGAGATCCCGCTCATCAGCCAGGC
>JANQGO010000392.1 GCA_028277285.1 Alphaproteobacteria bacterium
TCCATCCGACGACGCATCAAAAGATGTGCTTGGGAAGAAGACTATCTCACCAACGCAATAAGCCATATGCAATAGCCCTGCCCTCAAGGGGAGAGGGAGGTCCTTTTCAGCACACCGAGGCGCAATGGCCGGTCAGCGAGTCGTTCAGGCTGGCGGTCTGGACGCCGTGCAGGACCCGGTAGACGACGAGGGCTTCCAGCACGCGTTGCACGTAGTTGCGGGTCTCGCTGAACGGGATCTGTTCGATCCAGTCGATGATGTCGATGTCGGGCGCCGTGGGATCGCCGTACTCGTTGATCCAGCGGTAGACGCGCGACGGGCCGGCGTTATAGGCGGCGATGGCGCGGACATAGGAACCGCCCTGGGCATCCAAGAGTTCGGCCATGTAAGCCGTGCCCAGGCGCATGTTGTGCAGCGGGTCGCTCGTGAGTTTGCCGCGCGTGTGATAGATGCCGAGGTCGTCGGCAACGCCCTGAGCGGTCGCCGGCATCAGCTGCATCAGGCCGCGCGCGCCGGCGGAACTGATGGCGCCGGGGTCAAACGAACTCTCCTGGCGGATCACGGCGAGCGCCAGCGCCGGGTCGACGGTCGACTCGCTCGGCAGGTCGATCATCGGATAGCCGGCATAGACCAGCACGGTGCCGCGCCGGACGCCGGCCTTGGCGATACTGACCGCAAGATCGGGGCGGCCCAGCACCAGCGCAAGCTGCGCGCTCAAATGCAGCGTTGCCGGTGAGTCCGCGCGGTCGCCGATATGCAGCAGGAAACGGCGTACCTGATCGCGCGCGCCGACCTCGTCAAGCAGGCGCACCAGCGTGACAAGTTCGTCGGCGGCAAAGGCGTTCGTCTCGGCTTCCGTGGGTTGCGGAACCGCGGCAAAGCGCGGCGCGACATCGAGCTTCTCGGCGGCCAGCTGGCCATAGAACGTATTGCCGTGATCGGCGGCCAGATCGTACCAGACGCTGGCCTGTTCCATGTCGCCCATGGCCTCGGCCGCGCGGCCGGCCCAATAAGCGCCGCGCGAACGGCTGATCGGATAACCGACGCCCTCGTAGAACGTCATGAAGTGGTCCAGCGCGACCGCCGGCTGGTCGAGTTTCCGAAGCGCCACCCACCCGGCGAGCCAGTCGACCTCATGGTGGAAGGCACCGTTGATGTTGCCGTGATCGGCAAGCAGGCGGTAGGCGGTCGCGGCATCATTGTTGTCGAGATAACGCCGCGCGAGGATCAGGCGCTCGCGCGCCCACAGATCCGGATAGACCAGGTCGTCGGGTGACGGCATCAGCAGTTCGGCGGCCGAATCATCGAACCCTTTGATTCGGCGCCAACGCAACCGTTCGAAGACCAGACCGGGATCGTCGCGCAACTCGGCCGGCACGCGGTTGATTGCGCCATCGACGCCCGGCTCGACGGAACGCAGTGTGATGCGCGCGAAGGCCAGCGCGGCCTGATCCTGGCCGACGCGGTTCAACATTCGCTTGGCGGAAATCGTCTTGCCTTCCCACAACAGCCGGTCCAGTCGCGCCAGGTGATCGTCCAGCGTCAGGCGCGATTGGAAGAACCTCAGGAAGTCGGCTTCTTCGGAGGCGGAAAAGTCGTCCTCGACCCAGGCGGTGCGGACGAGGGCGGCCGCTTCGGCATCCTGGCCGTTGCGGATCAGGGCCAGGCCGTAGCGCACGATGCCGGCGGTCTCGACCGGCGGATAGGCGGAGAAATAGGCGATGACATCGCTTGCCGGCAGGTCGTCGGGCATCGCTTCCTCGGCGATCCCGCGCAAGGTTCTCAGCCGCGGCCAGTCGGGATGATCCAGCATGAAACCGAGGATCTCGCTGAACGATTCCTCGGTCTCCCGGTCCTGCAGGTCGAGCCAGTAGATGACTTCGGCCAGGCGCTGGTCGCTGGCGCGCGCGGCCAGACCGTAAGCGTCCTGCCAGTTGCCTTCCTCGACCTCCTCGAACGCCTGGGCGTAGAGTGCTTGATCAGCTTCCGAGAGTGCGCGCGCGTCCGCGGTAACCGCTACGCCAAGAACCACCGCCAGAACTGTGACAATCCGCCTGATGTTCATACGCGTGAACCTCTGAGGCGCGCCCATGGGGTTATGTCGTTGGATCAAACCGTGAAGGATTCGCCGCAGCCGCACATGCCTTTGGCGTTGGGGTTGTTGAAGACGAAGCGGGATTCAAGCTTGTCCTCGTGCCAGTCCAGTTCGGTGCCGATCAGGAACATGGTCGCTGACGGGTCGATCAGGATCTTGATGCCTTTCTCCTCGACCACGTCCTCCTTGCCGGTTGCTTCCTCGGCATAGTCCATGGTGTAGGCGAAACCGCTGCACCCGGCCGTTTTGATGCCGACCTTCAGGCCGATCGCCTGATCGTTCTGCGCCAGCAGAATCTTGGCGCGCTCGGCGGCCTTGTCGGTCAGCGTGAAGAGTTTGCTGTCGGGACTTCCAAACATGGTCCTCTATCCACTCCTTGAGGGCCTAAAACAGCCCGAGTTCAACCTTAGCATATTCCGACATCATCGAGGGATCCCACGGCGGGTCCCAGACGATCTCGACGTCGATATCGGCCGTGCCATCGACGGTTGCAACGGCGTCGCGCACCCAGATCGGTATCTCCTCGGCCACCGGACAACCCGGAGCCGTCAAGGTCATTTCAACCTTCACCGAGCCATCCTGGCGCGAATCGATGGCATAAATCAGGCCGAGATCGTAGATGTTGACGGGAATTTCGGGGTCAAAGACGCTTCGCAGCGCATCAACGATGTCGCCGATCAGCGGCTCGCCTTCCTTCTGCTCGATCTTGGTCGGATCGGCCTCGTAGTCGGGCGTCCAGCTTTCGTGGGCCTTTTCGCCCATCGCCGTCGCCGGCGCGGCGGCCTCCACTGGACGCGGCGCGGGCGCCGGATCGGTTGCGGGCATCGGGGCGCTTGGCTGGGTGCGGGTCTCGTCCATGATCACTCCGTCGTCACCGTTCCCTTGCCGTCAATCGCGGCGGTCATCGTGTGCCAGGGCAAGGTGGCACACTTGACCCGCATGGGGAATTGCCGGACGCCGGAGAGCACGACCAGCTTCTCCAGGTCCTCATCTTCCGCCGCCATGTCCAGATCGACCGTGTCATCGGTCACAAGATGGTGGAATTTGTCGAACAGGGCCTCGGCCTGGGCGGACGTCTTGCCCTTGACCAGCTCGGTCATCATCGACGCCGAAGCCATGGAAATAGCGCATCCGCGCCCCTCAAAGGCCACCTCCTCGACAACGCCGGCGTCATCGACCTTCAGGTAGACGGTCAACTGATCGCCGCATAGCGGGTTGTCGCCGTCCGCCTGGCGGTTGCAGCCGTCCGGGTGGCCGAAGTTCCGGGGGTTGCGGCCGTGGTCCAGGATGACCTCCTGGTAGAGTTCGCGCAGCTCGTCCATCAGCCGAACATATCCTTCACGACGCCCAGGGCATCGGCCAGACGGTCGATGTCCTCGGTCGTGTTGTAGAGACCGAACGAGGCGCGCACGGTCGCCGCGATGTCGTAACGCTGCATCACCGGCTGGGCGCAGTGATGGCCGACCCGGACCGCGACGCCTTCGCGGTCGACGATGGTGCCGATATCGTGCGGATGAATATCAGCCATCGTGAACGAGACGATGCTCGCCTTGGCCGGCGCGGTGCCATAGATGGTCAGGCCGTCGATCGCTGAAAGGCGGTCGGTCGCGTATTCCAGCAGCAGATGCTCGTGATCGGCGATGCGGTCCATGCCGAGATCGTCGACGTAGTCGAGCGCGGCCTTCAGCGCGATCACCTGGGCGATGGCCGGCGTGCCGGCCTCGAACTTCGCCGCGCCTTTCTTGAAGGTCGACTTCTCCAGCGACACCCGCGCGATCATCTCTCCGCCGCCCTGATAGGGCGCCATCATGTCGAGCAGCTCGGCCTTGGCATAGAGCGCGCCAGCGCCGGTCGGCCCGTAGATCTTGTGGCCGGAGAAAACGTAGAAGTCGCAGTCGAGGTCCTGCACGTCGACGTGGCTGTGGGTGATCGCCTGGCAGCCATCGACCAGCACCCGCGCGCCGGCATCGTGGGCCAGGCGGATGATCTCGTGGATCGGCGTCACCACGCCCAAGGCGTTCGACATCTGGGTGATGGCGACAATCTTGCTGCGCGGTCCGAGTGCGTTGCGATAGGCATCCATGTCGATCTGACCGTCGTCCAGGATCGGGATCGGCACAATGGTGAGACCCTTCTCCTCGGCGGCCAGTTGCCACGGCACGATGTTGGAGTGGTGTTCCAGCTCGGAAATCAGGATCTCGTCGCCGGGCTCCAGGTGAAGGCGCGCGTAGCTTGACGCCACCAGGTTGACCGCCTCGGTGCCGCCGCGGGTGAAGACGATCTCGTCGTCACTCGCCGCATTGATGAACGCGCGAACGCGCGTGCGCGTCGCCTCGAACTTCTCGGTCGCCACCTGGCTCAGGTAATAAACGCCGCGATGGACGTTGGCGTACTCCTCTTCGTAACAGAGCCGCTCGGCATCGATAACGACCTGCGGCTTCTGCGCGCTCGCGGCGCTGTCCAGAAATACCAGCGGTTTGCCGTAGACCTCGCGCGACAGGATCGGAAAGTCCTTGCGTATCCGCGCGATATCCAGCGGCGCGTTGGCGAGCGGGGTGGAGACGGCAGCCTTGCTCATGAGACGTTGCCTTTCTGCCACGCCGCGACGACGGCGCGGAACGTGTCGTGCAGATCCTCACGTGACATCTCCTGCAGCGCCTCGTCGACGAAGGCGTCGATCAGCATCGAACGCGCGGTCTCCGCATCGATGCCGCGCGAGCGCAGATAGAAGAGCGCGTCCTCGTCGATCTCGCCGGCGGTCGCGCCGTGACCGCAGGTCACGTCATCGGCATAGATTTCCAGCTCCGGCTTGGAGTCGATCTCGGCGCGGTCCGACAACAGAAGCGTCTTGTTGAGCTGGTGACCGTCGGTGTGCTGAGCGTCCTTGCGGACGATGATCTTGCCTTGGAAGACCGCGCGCGATTTGTCGTCCAGCACGCCCTTGTAGACTTCGTTCGTCGTGCAGTTGGGCACCGCATGGTCGATGATACTGGTCGTATCGACATGCTGATTGCCGCGCATCAGATAGGCGCCGTTGACCCGGCAACGCGCCTCTTCCTCGGCCAGCAACACGCCGATCTGGTTGCGCGAAAGGGCTGCGCCGGTCGAGAGAATGAAACTCTCATAGGTGCCCCGCGCGCCGACACGCGCCTCGATGGCGGCGATGTGGAAGGCCTCGGGCCCCTCGGTCTGTATCTTCAGGTGGTTCAAGGTGGCATCGCTGCCGACGGTCACTTCGCTGACGCCGTTCGCAAAATAGGCGCCGGACCCGCTATGGGTCTCGACGATGGTCGCGCTGGCGCCGTCCTCGACGACGATCAGCAAACGGGGGTGCCAGACCAAGTGCTCGTCGCCCGCCGCGCCGACGAAGGCGAGGTGGAGCGGCGTTTCGACCGTCGCCCCGGTGGCGACGCGAATGACCAGCCCGCTGTCGAGATAGGCGGTGTTCAACGCCACGAACGGCTTGCGGCCGAGGGCCGCGACATGACCGACATGGGCTTCGACGATGGCCGGATCGCTGGCGATCGCCTCGTCGAACGGCAGCACGCTCAGGCCGTCCGGCAGGTTGTCGAGATCGCTGCGCTGCGCGTCGACGGAGCCGTTGACCAGCACGATGCGGCGGGTGTCGCCGTCGAAGGCGAGTTCCGGCACATCGCCGACCGCGGCGGGTTCGGTGCGTGTCGCCAGCGCAAAGTCCTGCGCGGTCAATGCGCGAAGGTTGGTGTACTTCCAGTCCTCGACCTTCGGCGTCGGCAGGCCGAGCGCTTCATAGCGGTCGAGCCCGGTGCCGCGCAGGGTGTCGAGCCACGGCAGATCGGCGCCGGGCAGGCCGGGGCGCAGGTCGCCATAGTTCTCGATGAAGGGAACCGTTGCCGTCATCGCCGGTCCTCAGGCCGCCGCCGACACGATGTCGGCGTAGCCCTTTTCTTCCAGCTCCAGCGCCAGCGACTTGTCGCCCGACCGGATGATCTTGCCGGCCGACAGCACGTGCACATGGTCGGGCACGATGTAGTCCAACAGGCGTTGGTAGTGGGTGATGACCAGCATGGCGCGGTCGGCGCGGCGCAGGGCGTTGACGCCGTCGGCGACGATCTTCAGCGCGTCGATGTCGAGACCGGAATCGGTCTCGTCCAGAATGGCGAGCGACGGCTCCAAGAGCGCCATCTGCAAGACTTCCATGCGCTTCTTCTCGCCGCCGGAGAAGCCTGTGTTGACCGCGCGTTTGATCATGTCCTCGCCGACGCCGAGCTCCTTGAGCTTGGCGCGCACGAGCTTCAGGAACTCCATGGCATCAAGCGGATCCTCGCCGCGCGCCTTCCTGACCGCGTTGATCGACTGCTTCAGGAACGACGTCGTCGGCACGCCGGGGATCTCGACGGGGTACTGGAAGGCCAGAAAGACGCCCTGCTGGGCGCGCTCCTCGGGCTCCATGTCCAACAGGTCCTCGCCCTTGTAGAGCACCTGGCCCTCGGTCACCTCGTAGCCGCCGCGCCCGGAGAGCACATAGGACAGCGTCGACTTGCCGGACCCGTTCGGACCCATGATCGCGTGCACCTCGCCGGTGTTAATCTCCAGGTCGATCCCGTTTAGGATCGCCTTGCCGTCGACGGTGGCGTGAAGGTTCTTGATCGAAAGAATGTTCATGGCGGTGTGTAAGCCCCTTATCAAGCGCCGGTCTAACCGACGCTGCCTTCCAAGCTGATGCCGACGAGCTTTTGCGCCTCGACGGCGAATTCCATGGGCAGTTCCTGTAAGACCTCGCGGCAGAAACCGTTGACGATCAGCGTCAGAGCCTCTTCCTCGTCGATGCCGCGCTGGCGGCAATAGAAGAGCTGATCTTCGCTGACGCGGCTGGTGGTCGCCTCGTGTTCGATGCGCGCGCCGCGGTTTTTCGATTCGATGTAAGGCACCGTATGGGCGCCGCACTTGTCGCCGATCAGCAGCGAATCGCACTGCGTATAGTTGCGCGCGCCCGCCGCCATGGCGTTGACGCGCACCTGGCCGCGATAGGTGCTCTGCGACTTGCCGGCCGAGATGCCCTTGGCGATGATGCGGCTTCGCGTGTTCTTGCCGATATGCAGCATTTTGGTGCCGGTATCGGCCTGCTGGTGGTTGTTGGTGATGGCGACCGAATAGAACTCGCCGACCGAATCGTCGCCCTTCAGGATGCAGCTCGGGTACTTCCAGGTGATCGCCGATCCCGTCTCGACCTGGGTCCACGAGATCTTGGCGCGCTTTTCGCAGACACCGCGCTTGGTGACGAAGTTGTAGATGCCGCCGACGCCGTCCTCGTCGCCGGGATACCAGTTCTGCACGGTCGAATACTTGATCTCAGCATCGTCCAGCGCGACCAGCTCGACGACGGCGGCGTGAAGCTGGTTCTCGTCGCGCTGGGGCGCGGTGCAGCCTTCGAGATAACTCACATAGCTGCCTTCGTCGGCGATGATCAGGGTGCGCTCGAACTGGCCGGTCTCAGCCGCATTGATGCGGAAATAGGTCGACAGCTCCATCGGGCAGCGCACGCCCTTGGGGATGTAGCAGAACGACCCGTCGGTGAAGACGGCGGAGTTCAGCGTGGCGAAGAAATTGTCGGAGTAGGGCACCACCGAACCGATGTATTTCTTCACCAGCTCCGGATGGTTCTGCACGGCTTCCGAGATCGAGCAGAAGATGATGCCGTCCTTCTCCAGGCGGTCCTTGAAGGTGGTGGCGACGGAAACGCTGTCGAAAACGGCGTCGATGGCGACGTTCTTGACGCCGGCCAAGACCTCCTGCTCCTTCAACGGAATACCGAGCTTCTCGTAGGTCTCCAGAAGCTTCGGGTCGACCTCGTCGAGGCTCTTGGGCCGGTCCGCATCGCTCTTGGGCGCCGAATAATAATAGGCGTCGTTATAGTCGATCGGCGGGTAGCCGACGGCGGCCCAGGTCGGCTCCTTCATGGTGAGCCAGTGGCGATAGGCCTTCAGCCGCCATTCCAGCAGCCATTCCGGCTCGTTCTTTTTGGCCGAGATGAAGCGGATGACGTCCTCATTGAGGCCCTTGGGGGCCCGGTCCATCTCGATCTCGGTGACGAAACCGTACTTGTACTTGTCCGTCGCCTCGCTGACGGTCTCGATGGTTTCAGCCTGGATGGCCATCGTCTCTCCTCAGTCCCTGTTCAGCGCGCGCCAGCGGGCGCTTGTTGTCCGGCGGTGTCGGCGAGCATCGCCGGTACCGGATAGGCCATGGTGGCCAAGGTCACGCTCTCCAGCGCCTCACGCAGCGCCGTGTTGATCTGGTTCCAGCCGCCGCGCATGGGGCACAGCGATTCGACATCGCAGCTGCCCGGGTGCTCGTCGACGCAAAGGGTGAGCGCGATGGGCCCTTCGACGGCGGTCACGATATCGGCGACCGAGATCTCCTCGGGCGCGCCGGTCAGGGTATAACCGCCGCGCGCGCCGCGATGGGATTCCAGAAGATCACCACGGCTCAGCATCTTCAGAAGCTTGCCGACGGCAGGCTCCGGCAGGCCGGTGCCTTCGGCGACCTGATGGGCGCTCATGGTCTGGTCGCGGCGATGCGCCATGAAGGTCATCACCACCACCCCATAGTCCGCCATGCGGCTTAAGCGGATCATCGTTTCTCCACCCGATTCTATATAGAACCAATTCAGTCCTGTTTATCTGGTGAAAGACGGCGGCGTGTCAAGCCGGAAATCGCCCAAAACCCTAGTGTTTCTCAGGTTTTGCTCAGTCTCGGGCGGCCCGTGGCGGTCGCGCGCAGCCGGCTTTCGATGAAGGTCTCAAGGCCGTCGGTGCCGCGCACGACGTTGTCGTCGCGCTGGGTCGATAGCGTCACATCGACGGCGCCGGCGGCCTCGGCCAGCTTTGCGGCGACCTCGGTAATGACCGCCATGCCGTGTTCGGCGGCGCGTTCCAGATCCCTAAAGTCGGCGACATTGTCGGGCATGTGGCAGCGGAAGAGGCCTTCCGATGGCGCGGTGATCAGGGCGTCGACCCGCTGGGTGACGCCGCCCGCGACGGCGCCGACCGCGTTGCAGACTTCCGCGTGCTCGGGCACCACGACGCCGGTGCCCAGGCGTTCGCCGACGGGCGGGTAATAGGCTGCCGCCGGCGCGCCGATCGCGACGATGGGATGGTGCAGTTCCAGCTTCATGGCGAACAGGCGTCCGGTCTCGCCGGAAAGCGGCCGGTCGATGAAGAGCTCGGCGGCGCGGCCGGTTGGCAGGCTCTGGCCGTATTCTTCAGCGACGGCCGAGGCGAGCAGGGCGCGTGCCGATTGCGTCCTGACCGTCTCGAAGACGGCCTCGCAGAAACTCTCGATGTCGTCGGGCGCGTGGTGGCCGCTGGCCTGCCACTGGCGCAGCCACAGGGCCGCGCCCAGCTCGGCGCCGCGCGGATCCCAGGTCGCCTGAAGGCCACGCAAATGGGCGGCGTCGCTCGGCGTCAGGCGCGACAGGATGACCAGACCGCGCCCGGTCAGGCGGCGCAGCGCGAGCGTCGGGGTTTCGTCCTGGTAGAGGGCGGCGAGCGAGACCGGGCCGTTTTCCAGGCGCTGCCACAGGCGCCGCTGCGACGACGACATGGTGTCGAGCGAGGTATCGAGCGCGCGCTGGCGAAGCGCGAACTGGCCGTCCCACTGGTTGGCGTAGCCGCGCTCGACCTGGCGCTCCATGTCACGCAGCACGGCGGGGTGACTGCCGGCGAGCAGGCTGAGCGGCACCGCGCGGCGTGGGCCGGCGACCATGCGGCCATGCCCGTCCAGGTTCAGCTCGCTGTCGCCGCCCAGCCCGCTTGTGTGGACCGACACGGCCTCGACCATGGTGCGGAAGTCGCCGACCTCCGCCCCGTCGCGGCTCAGCTGCGGCGTGCCCTCGGTCACCAGCGCGACATCGGTCGTGGTGCCGCCGATATCGGAAACGAAGGCGTCATTGAGCCCGGCAAGCTGACGCGCGCCGACGACACTTGCCGCCGGCCCCGACATGATCGTCTCGACCGGCGAGACCAGCGCTACGTCGGCGTCGATCAGGGAGCCGTCGCCCTTCACCACCATGAGGGGCGCGGCGATGCCGTAGCCCTGCATCAGACCGCGCACGGCGAGGATCAGGTCCTGGATCAGCGGGATCAGCCGTGCGTTCAAAAGCGCGGTCAGCGCGCGGCGCGGCGCATCCAGGTTGGAACTCAGTTCGTGGGCGCAGGTCACCGGCAAGCCGGTCTCCGCGCGAATCAGATCGCGGGCGGCAATCTCGTGGGCGGGGTTGCGCACGGCGAACATGGCCGAGACCGCGAAGGCGGCGACGCGGCCCTGTTGTGCCTGGGCGAACTCGCGCACGGTATCGAGGTCCAGCGCGGCGGTCTCGTCACCGGTCGCGTCGTGGCCGCCGGCAACCAGGATGGCGGGATCCTGAGCAAGCGCGCTTGCGATATCCGGCCGTTCGAGATCGCGCGGCTGGTGACCGACCAGCACCAGGGCCGCGGGGCTGCCTTGGCCTTCGACGATGGCGTTGGTGGCCAGCGTGGTCGAGATCGAGACCAGTCCGATCTCGGTGCCGCTCTTGCCGATCACCTTGTCGACCGCGCCGCGCACCCCTTCGGTCAGGTCGTGTTTGGTGGTCAGCGACTTCGCCTTCGCCATGACGGTGCCGGTGGCCGTGTCGAACAGCACGGCATCCGTGTAGGTGCCACCGGTGTCGATGCCGAGGGTAAGCGCCACGTTTGATCTCCGGGGAGGGGTCGGCAGAAGCGGCGAACTATGACGAAATCCGTCGCGGGAATCGAGCGTTTGTTGCTGTCCAATCAGAGCCTTAGGATGGCGCCCAACGCGACGGGAGGAGTTGGTGTCACAAACGATGAGCCATAAGGAACGGACGCTTCGGTTCATCCGGCCGGAGATGGAGACGGTGTTCTCGCTGGAGGAATACCGTGACCGGCTGGAGCGCGTGCGCAAGGCGATGGCGGCGGCCTCGATCGACACGCTCTACCTGACCTCGCCGGAAGCGATCTGTTACCTCTCCGGGTTCCGCGCCGAGTGGTATCAGGCCCAGGGCCCGAAGGCCTGGCTTCCGGTCAGCGGCGTGGCGGTCAATGTCGATGCCGACGACTTCATCCATTTCGAGGTCCAGAACGAGCAGGTCCTCGCCGGCTTCACCGCGATCTCGCGCGACCTCCGCATCTTCGGTGGCGATGCCCAGCCCATGGACTCCATGCTGGACTTCATCGTCGACGGGCTGGCGGACGAAGGCTGGCTGAAGGGCCGGGTCGGACTGGAGATGTTCAGCTATCGCCCCAATCGCGGCGTCAGCGAAATGCTGCAGGCTTTGATGGAAGGCAAGGGCGCGACCGTCGTCGACGGTACCGACATCGTCGGCGGCGTGCGCAAGATCAAGTCGCCCCAGGAAATCGCCTATACCCGCACCGCCGCGCGCATCGGCGATATCGGCATGCAGGCCGCGCGCGACACGATCCGCGCTGGCGTCACGGAACTGGACATCTATGGCGAGATGGTGCGCGCGATGGCGCAGGCCGGCGGCGAGAACCCGTCGATCACCATGCCGGTCTCATCGGGCGCCAAGAGTGCGTGCATGCATGCGCTGGCGTCCCGGCGCAAGATCATGGCGGGCGATATCGTCAACATCGATCTGTGCGGCGTATACAACCGCTACCACACCAACATGGCGCGCACGTTCTGCATCGGCGAGCCGCACCCGGAAGTCGACCGCTACCTCGACGCCATCACCGGGGTGAAGGCGATGCTGGAAGGCGTCATCCGGCCCAACCTGCCGGTGCGCGACCTACTCGACACCATCGAAGCCTATTACCGCGAGGCCGGCATCTGGGACGATCAATGCTGGGTCGGCGGTTACGATCTCGGCATGTCGTTCCCGCCCGATTGGGTCGGGCCGTGGTACTACGACGTTCACACCGATCCCGGCGACGAGGTGTTCGAACCGGGCATGACGACAAACTACGAAGCGAACTTCTACCTGCCCAACCTGGCCGGCATGTCCATGTTCATCGACATGATGGTGTTCACCGAAGACGGCGCGGAGTTCCTGCAGCAGACACCGGCGAAACTGCCCGTCGTCGCCTGACATGGCCGAACGCCGTCGCCGCAAACCGCGCCGCATCACGCCCCAATATCTCTACAACGCGGCGGTCTACTACCTCGAGCGTTACAGCAGTTCGTCGGAAAACGTGAAGGCGGTCTTGCGCCGCAAGGTGTGGCGCGCGGCGCGCGAGACCGATGTCGACCAGGCAGAGGCCGAGCAGTGGATTGACGAAACCGTCGCGAAGCTGCAACGGGCCGGCATGCTGGACGACCGGGCCTATGCCGACATGCGTGTGTTGTCGCTGCGCCGCTCTGGCGAATCCGCCCGTTCGATCCGCATGAAGCTCGCCGCCAAGGGTGTTGACGCCGACACCATCGCCGCCGCCCTGGCGCAGATCGAAGAGGAAAACAACGATTGGATCGCCGCTGCCGCCTATGCGCGGCGGCGGCGTTTGGGTCCGTTTCGCGACCCCGCTTCGCGCGAGGAACGCCGTCAACGCGACTTGGCATCGCTGGCGCGCAAGGGCTTCGGTATCGAGATCGCGCGGGCCGTTGTTGAGGCGGAAGACGAAGACGCCTTGGACGCTTTGCTGGAGGACCGCGCCGGATACTAGTTGCGTTCGACCTTGCGTTCCTGCACCAGGGCGATGCCCGCCATCGTCACGACCAGGGCACCCCAGAACCAGGTGGAATGGGCCTCGCCGAACAGGATCATGCCCCAGACGACGCCGCATACCGTGACGACATAGGTGGTCTGGGAGGCAAAGACCGGTCCGGTGCGCTGGAGCACGTAGAGGAAGAGCGCATAGCTCGGCGCGTTGACCAACAACATGATGAGCGCCGCCCATTCCGGTTCGCCCCATGGACCCGCCATCCAGGTGAACGTGCCGGTCGCCAGCGTAATCGGCAGAAGCAGGGCGGCGCCGGCTATCTGAAACGCGCCGACCAGCGCGATCGCGTCGATGCCCTTGGGCCCGCGCAAAGCGAGCAGCAGGTTCTCTGTCGAATAACTGGCGGGAATGGCGAGTGCCAGGAGCAGCCACAGCAAGCCGATCATGCTTTCGTCCAGTGCCGTCGGCAGCATGAGCAAAAGAACGGCGATGAAGCCCAGGCTCAATCCCGTGATGCGCAGGGCCGCGCCGCGATCGATGCCGAGCACGATGGCGGCGCCATAGGTCATCAGCGGCACCAGCGCCATGGTGATGGCGAGCGTACCGGCGCCGACGACCGGGGCGGTCTCGAAGATCAGAGTCGTCGGCAGCGCGGTACCGAAGATGCCGCAGATCAAATAGAAACCCAGGCTGCGCCAATCCAGCGGCAGACGCCTTCGCCGAAGCGCCGCAATGGTAAGCAGCATCAGGCCGCCGCCGACGCCTTGCCAGAAGGCAAGGCCCAAGGAGTCGTGCGTACCTTCGCCGGCGATCTTGCCGAGTGAGAAAACCAGGCTCCAGGAACCACCGCTCAGCAAGACCAGGAAAATGAACCACAAGCGTGAGGAACCGGCCGTTGCCGTACGCGGTGTGCTCACGGTTTCTCGGCGCGCCGGTGGACCGCGCGCTCGCGGACCAGCGCCATGCCGGCCAGCATGCTAAGCAGGGCCGCCCAGAACCAGGCGCCATGGTCTTCGCCGAGCAGGACCATGCCCCAGACGATGCCGGTCAGCACCGAGAAGTAACCGGACATCGACGCGAAGACCGGCCCGGCCGCGTAGATGAGTGCCAGGAACAGCACATAGCTCAGCACGTTGATGACGAAGATGCCGATGACGGCCAGCTCGGCCTCGTTCAGCGGCCAGGTGATGGGGTGCCAGGTGTCGGTCGCGATGACGACGGGCGTGATCATGACGCCGCCCATCAGCAGCATGCCGGCGACGAGTGTTGTGGTGTTTGTCTGACGCGGGCTCTTGATCGCGACGAAAACGTTCTCGGCCGCATAGCCGAAGGGGATGAGGAGCGCGATCATGATCCACAGGGGATCACCGGCGCCGATGCCGGCGGCGGGCAGGATCAGCATCGTGACCCCGGCAAGGCCCAGGCATAGACCCAGCACCCGCAGCGGCTGCAGCCGGTCGATGCCGAAGACGATCGACAAGGGATAGGCGGCGATCGCGACCGAGGCCATCAAGACCGCGACGATGCCCGCGGACACATGATGGGCCGAATAGAACAGGGCGAGCGTCGGCATGATGGTGCCTGCGACGCCGCAGAAGGCGTAGAAGCCGATGTGCTGGCGGTCGAGCGGCAGCCGTTTGCCGCGGGCGAGCGAGATGAGCAGCACCATGGTGCCGCCGCCGACCGCCTGCCACCATGTCAGGCCAAAAGGATGGGCGCCGTCCGACACCGCCGACTTGGCCAGTGTCGGCACCAGCCCCCAAATGCCGCCGCAGAAGATCAGCGCGAAATAGATCCAAAGCCTGCTCCACAAAACATGGCGCAGACCGGATCGCGCAACCGCCTCGTCGCGGCTCAACCGCGTTCCGCCAGGTTGGGCGCCATGCTAGGCCGCCACGTTATGGGCGGAGATTGTTGTTTGTGTCTGTTGGATCATGAACGCGCCTCCCCGGGGCGGCATCCTGTCATCGGCGTGTGGGCGCGGCAAGCGCCGACGGTTGGGGACGGGTCGCTGCCTGTGCTATGCCGTCGCGCCATGGCTGCTCCGATCCTCGCCCTGCGCGATGCCGCGCTTTTTGTCGATCACAAACCGCTCTTTGAAGGCGTGGGTTTCGGTGTCGAACCGGGCGCGCGCCTGTGTCTGGTCGGCCGGAACGGCAGCGGCAAGTCATCCCTGCTGAAGATCCTGGCCGGCCGGGTCGAAACCGATCGCGGCGAACGTTTTGCGCAACCGGGCACGCGCGTGGCGCTGGTCGACCAGGAAGCCGTCGAGCCTTTGACGGGTACGGTCGCGGCGTTCGTCACCACCGGTCCGCACGGCGACGCCGCGGCCCATCGCGCCGATGCGGTTCTCGGCCGGCTGGGCCTTGCCGGCGACCGCGACATGGCGACGTTGTCGGGCGGTGAACAACGGCGCGCCTTTCTGGCCCGCGCCCTGGTCGCCGAGCCCGATGTCCTGCTGCTCGACGAGCCGACCAACCATCTGGACATCGCCGCGATCACCTGGCTGGAAGGATTTCTGGACGGCTTTCCCGGCGCGGTCGTCACGGTCAGCCATGACCGCGCTTTTCTGCGCAATGTGTCGCGCGCCATGCTGTGGCTCGATCGCGGGACGCTGCGTCAGCGCAACCAGGGTTTTGCGGCGTTCGAGGCATGGACCGACGAGATCGCCGAGGCCGAAGCGGTCGAGGACGCGAGGATCGAGCGGCGCATCGCCGAGGAAGAGCGTTACCGCGAACGCGGTGTCACCGCGCGGCGCAAGCGTAACCAGCGCCGTGTCGCCGCCCTTGCGGATCTGCGCGAGCTCCGCGCCGAACGCGCCCGTAACGTGGAATCGACCGCCAAGATCGATGTCGAGACCGGCGGCTCCAAGAGCCGGCTGGTGATCGAAGCCATCGATCTGACCAAGGCTTATGGCGATCAGACGATCATCGATCACTTCTCGACGCGGGTTCTGCGCGGCGACCGCGTCGGCGTTCTGGGTCCCAATGGGGCCGGCAAGACCACACTGATCCGCCTGTTAACCGGCGACCTGGCGCCGGATTCCGGCCGGTTGCGTCTCGCCAAGCGCTTGGACGTCACCTATTTCGACCAGCGCCGCCAGCAACTCGACCCCGAGCTTACGCCGTGGCAGGTATTGCAGCCCGGCGGCGGCGATCACCTGATGGTGCGCGGCCAGTCGCGTCACGTCGTCGCCTATCTGAAGGACTTTCTGTTCGCCGAAGCCCAGGCACGCCAGCCGATCCGCACCCTGTCCGGCGGTGAACGAAGCCGCCTGTTGCTGGCGCGGTTGTTTGCCCAGACGAGCGATCTCCTGGTCATGGACGAGCCGACCAACGACCTTGACATGGAGACCCTGGATCTCCTGCAGGAAGTCCTGAGCGACTTCCCGGGCACCGTGCTGCTGGTCAGCCATGACCGCGACTTCCTCGACCGGCTGGTGACGTCGACCCTGGTATTGGAAGGCGGTGGCAAGGTCGACGAATACCCCGGCGGCTACGACGATTACCTCGAGCAACGGAAAACGCGCGCACGAACCGAGCGGTCCGGGGTGGCAGCGCGCGGCAACCCGCAGGCGACGTCACCGCGACAAAACGCGCCACGGCAACGGCTGACCTACAAGGATCAACGAGAGCTCGACATGCTGCCCGGACGCATCAGCGACCTTGAAGGCCAGATCGCGCGTTGCGAAGCCGAACTGGCGGATGCCGATTTCTATCAACGCGACCCCGGCGGGTTCGAAGCCGTCAGTGCGGAACTGGCGCGTTGCCGCGAGGAACTCAATGCCGCCGAGGAACGCTGGCTGGAACTTGAAAGCCAGCGCGAGGCGTTATCGTCCGCCGGCAGTCAGGGTTGAGCCGGCCGCTGCTCCATGCCGATCAGATAGAACGTCTCGCCGCTCTCCAACGCGACCACCTCGTGCACGCGCCGCAACAGGCCCGCCGCGGCCAGGCCTTCGGGGCCGCTGTTGACCGTCGCGACATATCGGTGCGGAAAGGCCGGCACAAACCTGCAGGTGCCCGATGTACGCGCCACCTCGGCACGATGTTTGGCACGCTCGACCATCTCACCGAAACCATGGCGTTCGGCGATGGTGACGCGTCCGACCTCAAGAACATGCAGGTGGTACTCGTTGGCCAGTTCCGCGACCTCGACGGCGGTGTCGCGGTCAATGCAGGCGAACACGATGTCGCCGGCCTGTCCGGTAGAGGGAGCCGCCAGCAGCAGAGCGAGGATCGCGCTCCGCGCTAAGCGACGCGACCTTGCGGCCAATACTCGTACTCCATGTTGCGCGCCGCGCGTGCCGCGACGTCGGCACCGTGCAGACGTTCGATCACGTGCAGCGCCATATCGATCCCGGCCGACACGCCGGACGAGCAGATGATGTCGCCGTTGTCGACATAACGCGCGCCCTCCTGAACGTCGACGTCGGGCTCGATCGAGCGCAGCCAGTCATAGGTCGCCCAGTGGGTTGTCGCTTTCTTGCCCTTCAGAAGACCGGCGGCGGCCAGCACCTGGGCGCCGGTACAGACCGACAAGGTCAGCTCGCTCTTGTCGTGTCGCTCCCTGATCCACTGGGTGATCGCGGCGCGCTTGGTCAGCACGCGCGTGCCCTGGCCGCCCGGCACAAGCAGGATGTCGAGTGACGGCAGATCGCCGAAGCCGTGGCGCGGTGTCATGGTCAGCCCACCGGTCGCGGTCACCAGAGCGCGGGTCTCGCCGAACAGGAACACGTCGAACAGGGGTGCCTCGTCTTCGGTCTCAGCACACAGAAAGGCCTCGAACGGACCGACGGTATCGAGCGGCTCGACCCCGTCAAAAACGAAGATGCCGACGGATCGTGGAGCTTGTGTCATGGCGCGATGATGCGCGATCGGCGATGTCTCGTCTAGCGTCGCACAGGCCGTTTAAAGCTCGGAAGGATGATCGTCCAGCCTGTTTGTACAACAGTCCGATTAGATACTTCCTTCAATTGACTGTGGGCTCGACTTTCTCGCGTTCTGATTCAGCTTTCTCGCGTTCTGCTTTAACATGAGCCTCAATAAGATCTGTGCATGTTGTGACGAGTCTATCGGCTGCCGTTGACAACTTGGTCTGCTCAAACAGCAACAACCCGGCCTGACCGTCAGCGTCCTCCCCTTCCGCGCGGGTTGTTAGAAAGACCATGCAGGAGTCGATGATGTAACTCTTTTCGAGAACGGCTGTAACCATCTCTTCGACAGCCTCCGCCACCTCTTGTGCTGCCTCGTCACTAATTGTCTTTTGCCGAGAAGGGGTACTGAATTGCCCGCTACCCGCAGTAGCAGCTGTTGCGTTGGTTAAGGCTTCGTTTCCGGCGGTCTCAACGGCCTCTTTCACCTCAGTAGCGCTTGCAAGGAGTTGTTCTTTAGTTGCAACGTCCGCATTTGCAGCGTCTAAGTTTTGCTTTGCTATCTCCAACTCGTCTTGTCTGGTAGTTAATTTGGCTCGCAGTGACGCTTTGTCTGGTGAGTCCTCGGCGGCATTCTCGTAGGCAGTCTTTGCCGATTCCGCTTCTTGCACTGCATCGTTGTACTCAGCATTGCGTGTTGCTTGGTTTTCCTTTGCTGACTCCAGTTCGGCTAGACGTTTGGTTTCGATCTCTGTCGCTTGCGCGAGTAGTTCTTGGTTGGCAACGAGAGCAGCCATCGCAGACGAACTTGCACTACCGCCCAAAATGACCTGCTCTGCTGTTACGGCCCCTGTGAGTTGTTCGACCGCCAGTATGACGGCGGTCAAATCTTGGCTGCGGTTGAGCAGAGTCGCGACTTGAACAGGTCCGAGGACATTGTTGTTGTAGGCTTCGCACATTCGATAGAGCGCATCTCGCATGAGTGTTATGGATTGAGTTCGAAGTCCAATGCTGCCGCTCGTGCTTTGCAGTGCTTGAGCAAATGAAGCGGCTCCCTGGCTTGGCACGCTTGCACCCAGTCCGAGCGATGCCGCGTAGGCTGACAGCGCATCTGGGCTTGGCTCAGCGCAGAAGTAGGAAGCATTGTGGATGAAGAGTCGCTGCTGGGCGTCGAGGTGCACCGCAAGAGCATCGCCCCGAGCGTCATCTGGAAGCGTTGTTGTGCGTCCAATAGTATTCACGTTGGCGCAAGCGCCAAGTACCGTTGAAATCAGTATGGTGATTGTAAGTATGAACTTAGGCATGAGCCCCCCTCCCCAAGTTCAACAACTTTTACGATAAGACCTCTGCTAGATTATTCAACAGGTAACTCAACCAGAGCAGACAACGAGAGAATGTGGACTATCTATAAGATGTTGAACCAAGTAGACAATCTCTCTGCGCGAAATTTTGGGGCACGTCGCGTCTGCTCAGGAAATCTGGACGGTCAGTAAGCCAAACTTCTGCTCGCGCTATCGCGAGTCGCGCGGATCGAGCGCGTCGCGCAGGCCGTCGCCCAGGAAGTTCAGGCTGAACAGGGTGGCGGTCAGCAACAGCGCCGGAAAGATCAGCATCCACGGCGCCGTCTCCATGACATCGGCGCCCTCGCTGATCAGAACGCCCCAGCTCGTCATCGGTTCCTGAACGCCCAGGCCCAGGAAACTCAGGAACGATTCGAACAGGATGACCTGCGGGACCGTGAGCGTCGCGAAGACGATCACCGGGCCCAGCGCGTTGGGCACGATATGGTGAGCCAGGATACGCAGCGGCGGCGTGCCGAGCGCGCGGGCGGCGCGGACGAAGTCCCTTTCTTTGAGGCTCATGGTCTGGCCGCGCACGATGCGCGCCATGTCGAGCCACGACACCGCGCCCAGCGCGATGAACAGCAGGTAGATGTCGCGCCCGAAAAAGACCATCAGCAGGATGACGAAGAACATGAAGGGCAGCGCGTAGAGCACGTCGACGGCGCGCATCATCATGCCGTCGACCCGCCCGCCGACGTAGCCTGCGACGGCGCCCCAGGTGACGCCGATCAAGACGGCGACCAGGCTGGCGGCCAAGCCGATCGCCAGCGAGACCCTGCCGCCGACTAGAATGCGTACCAGGAGATCGCGACCGTTCGCGTCGGTGCCGAACGGGTGGCCGGCACCGAAGTCCGGCGGGGTCTGCAAGTTGTCCCAGTCGACGTCGTCGAGTGCATGGGGGCTGAACCACGGCCCGACGATACAGGCCAGTGCGATCAGCAGGAGGACTGCCGCTCCCAGCATGGCCGTGCGGTTGCGCCGCAGCCGGGCCCAGGCGTGACCGACCGGCGACCTGACGGTTTGCTGGAGCAGCGCGTCAGTCATAACGCACCCTGGGATCGATCAGCGGGTAGAGGAGATCGACGATCAAATTCAGGATCACGATCAGAACGGCGTAGAAGATCACCACGCCCATGACCAGCGTATAGTCGCGGTTCAACGCACCCTGCACGAAGTAGCGGCCCAGACCCGGGATGCCGAAGATCTGCTCGATGACGACGGAGCCGGTGATGATTGCCGCCGTCGCAGGCCCGAGATACGACACGACCGGCAGCGCGGCGGCCTTCAGCGCGTGGTGGGCGACGATGCGGCCGTCGGACATGCCCTTGGCGCGGGCGGTGCGGATGAAGTCGGCGCGCAACACCTCCAGCATGCTGCCGCGGGTCAGCCGCGCGACATAAGCGATCTGGGGCAGCGCCAGCGCGATGATCGGCAAGAGGGCGTGCGAGACGCCGCCCCAGCCGCCGACCGGGAGCCAGCTCAGGTAAACGCCGAGCACGAGCGTCAGCAGCGGCGCGACGACGAAGTTGGGCAGCGCGATGCCGGTCATGGCGACTGTCATGACGCCGGCGTCGACCATGGTGTTGCGGCGCATGGCGGCATAGGCACCGGCGGCGGTCCCGGCGAGAACAGCCAGGACAATCGCGGCGAGGCCAAGTTGTGCGGAGACTGGAAAGGCCGACCAGAGGAGTTCGGTGACGGTGAAGTCCTTGTAGCGGAACGATGGGCCGAAATCGCCGGTCAGCAGATCGCCGAGGTAGCTGACGAACTGTTCGGTGAGCGGCGCGTCCAGCTTATAGGCGGCCTCCAGATTGGCCGCGATCTCGGGCGGTACGCTGCGTTCGCTGTCGAAGGGGCCGCCGGGTGCCAGGCGGATCATGACAAAGGCGATGACGATTACCGCGAACACGGTCGGTACGGCGCCGATCAGGCGGCGGATCGAATAGGCGTACACGTTCAGCCGTCCGCGTGGTTGCGGGTCTGGCTCAAGACTCCTCGTCGATCCACAAGAAGCGTGTTGGATGGACGTCTTTCACGTTGTTCATCCAGCCACCGACATAGGGCTTCACCATGTGCTGGGTCGTGTAGTGGTAGATCGGGATAAGAGCGGCGGCCTCCAGCAGCACGTTCTCGGCTTGCGCCAGCATGGCCGCGCGTTCCCCGATATCGGCTTGGAAGGCCGCCGCGCGTACGAGTTCGTCGAACTCAGGATCGGCGAAACCGGTCGTGTTCATCGGCCCGGCATCGGACAGGAACAGTTCCAGGAACGTGTTGGCGTCGTTGTAATCGCCGATCCATGAAGCGCGCGCGACCTCAAAGTTCTTCTCGTCGCGCGAGCCCAGGTAGACCTTCCATTCCTCGTTGCGCAGCGTTGCCTCGACGCCAAGCACTTGTTTCCACATGGCGGCGATCGCGATGGCGATCTTCTTGTGGTTGTCGCTGGTGTTGTAGAGGATCTCGATGGCCAGCGGATTGTCCGGCGAATAGCCCGCCTCTTCGTAAAGCGCCTTGGCCTGAGCTTCGCGCTCCTCCTTCGACAACGCGGCGACGTCGCGCGTTTGGTGCGTATAGTTCATGACGCCGGGCGGTACGAAGGCATAGGCCGGCACCTCGCCCGCCCGCGTGATCTTGTCGGTCAGGAGCTCGCGATCGATGGCGAGGCTCAACGCCTGGCGTAGTGCTGGGCTGCCGTCGAACGGCGCCGCGGTTGTGTTGAGCGCGTAGTAATAGGTGCCGAGATAAGGGAAGTTCTCGAACTCGTCGTTCAGGTTGTCGATCAGCCAGGCAACCTGGTCGGCGGGCACGTCATAGGTGATGTCGAGCTCGCCGGCGCGGTATCGTTTCAGTTCCTGGCCGACATCCTCCGTCGGGTAATAGTAGACCGTTTCAATCTGCACCTCGTCGGCGGCATGAAAGGCGGGGTTCTTGCCGAGCTTGATGCGGTCCTGCGGCAACCAGTCTTCCAAGAGGTAGGCGCCGTTGGACACCATGTTGCCCGGTTTGGTCCACTGATCGCCATGGGCCTCGACGCTTGCTTGATGCAGCGGGAACGCCATCTGGTGGGTCAGCATGTCCAGGAAATAGGGCGTCGGCGCTTTCAAGGTGATCTCGAGCGTCAGATCGTCGATGGCGCGCACGCCCAGTTCATTCATGTCGTCGATCTCGCCGCGCGTGATCGCCTCGGCGTTCTTGATGGGATAGAGAATGAAGGCGTAGTCGGCGGCGGTCGCGGGCGCCAGACCGCGGCGCAGCGCGTAGACGAAGTCGTGCGCGGTCACCGGATCGTCGTTCGACCACCGGGCATCCGGCCTGAGGGCGAACGTATAGATCAGGCCGTCATCGCTGACTGTCCAGCTTTCCGCGACACCGGGCAGCAGGCTGGCGTCGGGACCAAGCGTCACCAGCCCTTCGAAGAGGTCGCGCTGGATGTTGGCTTCCGAAACGCCCGAGGAGCGGTGAATATCGAGGCTTTCAGGCTCGGCGCCGTTGCCGATGTGAATGGCGGCCGCCAACGCCCATCCGGGCAGCATAACCAAAAGCGCCAGTGCCGCCCCAAAGAACCTGCCGAACGCCAAACGCATCGCCGTCTCCCGTCACCACCGAACCCTGGGAGCGGATCATGGATAGGTGGAACCGTTTGACGGTTCCACCTATCCATGTGAATCCGCTCCCCATCTATGCGTAGAGCAGATTCACCCGTCTTTACGGAATCGCGAAACGATTCCATCAAAACAGGATCTGCTCTAGGTGGAATCGTAACGGTAAGCCGGACTCCGCGTCCACGGATGAAGCGTCGAATGACGACGTCCGAAGCTTACTCTTCGGTCACGTTGCCTTCGATGATGGTGAACGGGTAGGTCGCGCCGCCGTTCTCGGACTTCCAATACAAGGTGCCGTCCATATCGACCACGGTGTAGCAGTTCTCAGCACCGCCGCGCCATGTCGAGCAATAGTAGCCGCTGTCGTTGATGCGCCACGTGCCCCAGTCGCCGGGACTGCCGTCGGCCTTGTAGAGCGTCCTGCCGGTATCGGAGAAATACTGGATGTAGTGGGTGTCGCCCCACATGCCGTCGATCGAATTGCCGGTCAGCAGCTCGCGCAGTTCGTCACCGCTGACTTCCGTTTCGTTGGCTTTGACCGGCCCCACGGCCAGAACAAAAAGAACGCCTAAAGCGATCCCAACACGCGCCCAGGGCATAGGCGAAGCTCCCTTATTCTTGTTGCTGCGTTGTGCCCTGACTATCCCACAGCAGCCAAGGCGGGCGAATCAATACTGTTTGAGATTTCCGCCTGCGGACCGCCACGCTTGCGGGTGCGGGCTTCGAACAGGCGCTCGCCCATCAAGGGCGGCATCATCTCAAGCGCCGAGAGGATGCCGGCGACATGCGAGCGTTGCCGCTGGTTGCGCGCCAGCATGAATCGCACAACCGCCGTCAGACCTATCTTGATGCCGTTCGACGCGGTGACCGTTTCGTCGGCGGCGGCGGTGCTAATCCGCTTCACGGCGGCCATCAAGCGGGCGTCCAACAGCGAACGCGCCTTCAGCAGAACCGCGAAGTCCATGGCCTCGAACCGCGCGGCATAGTTGTCGACCTCCCGGCCTTCCAGCCGGTCGAGCCATCGGCAGTCGACCGCCATGGTCCGGCACAGGACATCATGGACCTTCGATCGCGTTTCTTCGTGGCGGTCAAACGTGCCTGTTTGCTCCGCCTGAAGAAGGAAATCGGTCAATTGGACATTGGCCCATTGGTGATATCGCGCCCGCGGCATCAACGACGTGACCAGCATGATAATAACTCCAAACCCGGCCCTTAGGATGCAAGAGCTATGCCAGGGTTGGAGGCGTTTCCCGGCCCAAACTTGATTCAATCCGGGACGCTAGGGCAATCGGCCGACCGGTTTCGGGCCATTCGGGCCAGATTGGCCCGGTTCGGTCTCAGTGAGACAGGATCTGGCTCAAGAACAGCTGGGTGCGCTCGTTCTTCGGGTTGGCGAAAAACTCGGTCGGCGGCGCCATTTCGACGATTTCGCCCTCATCCATGAAGACCATGGTATCGCCGACGGTGCGGGCAAAACCCATCTCGTGGGTCACGCACAGCATGGTCATGCCCTCGTTGGCCAGTTCGACCATGACATCCAGCACTTCCTTGATCATTTCCGGGTCAAGGGCCGATGTCGGCTCGTCGAACAGCATGATCTGGGGTTTCATGCAAAGCGATCGCGCGATCGCGACACGCTGCTGCTGACCGCCGGAAAGCTGGCCCGGGTACTTATGCGCCTGTTCGGGGATCTTGACCCGCTCCAGGTACGTCATGGCCGTCTCTTCGGCCTCTTTCTTGGCGACCTTGCGCACCCAGGTCGGCCCCAAGGTCAGGTTTTCCAGCACGGTCAGGTGTGGAAACAGGTTGAAATGTTGGAAAACCATGCCGACTTCGCGCCGGATCGTGTCGATATTCTTCAAATCGTTGGTCAATTCGGTGCCTTCGACCAGGATATGGCCGCGCTGGTGCTCCTCCAGCCGGTTGATGCAGCGGATCATGGTCGATTTACCCGAACCGGAGGGCCCGCAGATCACCACGCGCTCACCCTGGCGCACCTCCAGGTTGATATCCTTGAGCACGTGAAACTCGCCATACCATTTGTGAACGTGGCGCAGTTCCACAGCATGACCCAAATTGGGACGTTCTTCGGCGCTAGCCATGACAACCTCTCCGTCAGTGCGCGTGGCCGCGCGACAGATCGCGCTCCAGCCACTGGCTGTATTTGGACATGAAGAAACAGAAACAGAAGTAGATGAGGGCGGCGAACACGTAGCCCTCGACAAAGAAGGGCCGCCATTCGATGTCCTGGAACGCGACCCGCGTGGTCATCAGGAGGTCGAACAGACCGATGATGATGACCAGCGAGGTGTCCTTGAAGCCGCCGATGAAGGTGTTGACCATCGGCGGAATGGTGATCCTGAGCGCCTGGGGCAGGATGATCTTGCGCATCGACTGCCAATAGGTCAGCCCCAGCGCATCGGCCGCCTCGTACTGGCCCTTGGGGATCGCCTGCAGGCCGCCGCGGATCACCTCGGCCAGATAGGCCGCGGAGAACAGGATGATGCCGACCTGGGCGCGCAGCAGCTTGTCGATGGTCAGGCCCTGCGGCAGGAACAGCGGGAACATGACGGATGCCATGAACAGGATGCTGATCAGGGGAACGCCGCGAATAAGTTCGATATATCCGATACATAGCGCCTTGATGGCGGGCATCTCGGAACGCCGGCCCAGGGCCAGCAGGATCGCGATCGGAAACGCTCCGGCGATGCCGAAGGTAGCCAGGAACAGGGTCAGCGGCAGGCCGCCCCACTGGCTCTGGTCGACATAGGTCAGGCCGAACACGCCGCCCCACATCAAGACGGCCACCGCGGCCAGGCCGACCACCCAGCCGGCGATCAGCGGACGGCCCCAGGCGCGCCGGAAACAGCTTGTCAGCACCAGGGCCAGGAAGATGATCATGGCGATCAGCGGCCGGTCGTGTTCCTCCCAGGGGTACACGCCGAACAGGATGAAGCGGTACTTCTCGTAGATGAACGCCCAGCAGGCGCCAGCCGCTTCCCGGCAGGTGTCCGGCGAGGCATCGCCCCAGACCGAATCGACGAAGGCCCAGGTGAAGATGGCGGGGATGGTCTCGATGATGATCCAGACCGCGATGCCGGTCAGGATGGTGTTGAACCACGAGCTGAACAGGTGCGCCCGAAGCCAGCCGATCGCGCCGACAGACTGCCGCGGCGGGCGTACCATTTCGGGACTTTCTATGGCCGAATCTGACACGTCAGCGCTCCACCAGCGCAATGCGCTTGTTGTACCAGTTCATGAACAGCGAAATGGACAGGCTCAAGGTCAGGTAAACCGCCATGATCACGGCAATGCCCTCGATCGCCTGGCCGGTCTGGTTGATGGTCGTGCCGGCGACCGAGACGATGTCGGGATAGCCGATGGCAACCGCCAAAGAGCTGTTCTTGGTGAGGTTGAGGTATTGGCTGGTCATCGGCGGGATGATGACCCGCATGGCCTGGGGCAGGGCGACGAAACGCAGGATCTGACCGCGCCTTAGGCCCAGTGCGCCGGCGGCCTCCCACTGCCCCTTGCTGACCGCCAGGATGCCGCTTCTGACGATTTCGGCGATGAAGGCGGCCGTGTAGAGGGTCAGGCCAAGCCATAGGGCGAGGAACTCCGAGGAGACGGCGACGCCGCCCTGGAACGAGAAACCTTCCAGCGACGGCGTGTCGATCGAGGTCGGGAAACCGGTCGCTGTCCAGCCCAGGAAGATGAACATCACAAAGATGCCGACGGACGGCCACAGCACCGGTTTGGTCTCGCCGGTAGCGTCGTGGATGCGCTTGCTCCGTCTCATCAGGATCCACGTCACCACGGCGGCCAGAAGAATGCCGACGGCCGGCCCGAGATAGGCCCAGTCGTCAGGCACCGGGATGTTCAGCCCTCGGTTGGAGAGGTGGAACCCCAGGAACGGCCCCAGCGCGTCCCTGGCCCGCGGCAGGGTCGAGACGATCAGCGAGTACCAGAAGAAGAGCTGCAGCAGCAGCGGGATGTTGCGCAGAACCTCGACATAGACAGAGGCGATCTTGGCAATCAGCCAGTTGTGCGACAGCCGCATGACGCCGACGATGGTGCCGATGATCGTCGCGAAAAAGACGCCGACGACGGCGACCTTGATCGTGTTCAACAGACCGATGATCAGCGCGCGCAGGTAGGTGTCGGTCGGCGCGAACGGGATGATCGCCTCGCCGATCGCAAACCCTGACTCAGCATTGAAGAAGCCGAAGCCGCTGGCGATGTTCTGGCGGGCCAGATTGGAAAGCGTGTTGGAGACCAGGAACGCGACCAGCAGCACGACGCCGCCGACCACGACAACTTGCCAGAAGATCCCGCGAATGACGGGGTCGTTCCAGAAGGCGGGGCGCGACGGTTTGACGTCGCCGGGATCGCCCGAATAGCTAGACATGGCCCTAAAGCGTCACCGC
>JANQGO010000460.1 GCA_028277285.1 Alphaproteobacteria bacterium
TCGTCCAGGCGGTCGATGGCCGGATCGGCCTCTGCCGGCACCGCGGCATCCACCACGAAGATCGGGCGGTTGCGCCGGCGTTTCAAGGCTTGGCGCAGAACGCCATGGCCCAACACATGGCCGCCCGTACCGACCGCCAGGATGACGATATCGGCGCCGACCAGATCGTCGGCCAGGTTCGCCATGTCGTGCAGATCAGCGCCCAGACGTTGCGCGACAGGCCCGGCCATGGCGCGGGCGCGATGGGCCAGACCCAGACGCGACAGGCCATGATTCTGCATACGTTCGGCGATCAGCTCGCCGGCCTCGCCGGCGCCGATCATCAGGCCGGAAACGCGACCCAAATCGCCATGAATGTCGCGCGCGATTTCAACGGCGGCCGAGGCGATCGAAATCGGCCGTTCGCCGATCGCCGTTTCCGTCCTGACCCGCTTGGCCGCCGCATACGCCGCCTGAAGCCGGCGGTCCAGCAAGGAGCCGATCATCTCGTGTTTGGCGGCGCGGCGGTGGCTTTCCTTGACCTGACCCAGAACCTGCGGCTCACCGACAATCAGGCTGTCGAGAGAGGCGGCAACGGCGAACAGTTGTCGCAGCGCATCGTCGCCGCGCTTGACGTAGAGCGACGGCTCCACCGACACCCCCGCGCGCGCGTCCAGATGGGCGCGAACCGCGGCGGCCGCGGCGTCCGGGTCGTCGTGGGCGACATGCAGCTCGATACGGTCGCATGTCGACAGCAGCATCGCCTCGTCGATGCCGGCCGAACGCATGGTCTCATAGAACGCCGGCAGTTCCTGTTCGGTCACGAACAGGCGTTCGCGCAGATCGAGCGATGCCGAGCGATGGTTGACCCCGACGGCAAGGTGGTGGCGCGCCATAGCCATCACTAGCTGAGCGCGCGCAGACCCTCGCTTACCCGGTCGATCGGGAGTTCGGTCTGCTCCCCGCTGTCGAGGTCGCGCAACGTCGCGACGCCGCGGGCAAGTTCATCGTCGCCCATGATGACAGCGGCCCGTGCGTTGACTTTGTTGGCGCGTTGCATCTGTTTCTTCAGGTTGCCGCGATAGGCCAGTTCAATGACCAGGCCCTGACGGCGCAGGTCATGCGCCAGTTTCTGGGCGGTGGCGCCGGCGCCTTCGCCAACCGGCAGGATCGCATAGGGCCTTGGCAGCGGCGCCGGCTCACCGGCCATCATCGCCAAGCGCTCGATACCGCCCGCCCAGCCGACACCCGGCGTGGCCGGGCCGCCCATCTGTTCCATCAGGCCGTCGTAACGCCCGCCGCCAATAACCGTGCCCTGGGCGCCCAGCTGGTCGGTCACGAACTCGAAGGCGGTGTGACAATAGTAGTCGAGCCCGCGAACGATCTTCGGGTTCACCTGATAGGCGATGCCCAGCGCGTCCAGCCCCGCCTTGACCGCGTCGAAGAAATCGGCGGCCTCCGGCGTCAGGTGGTCGAAGATGATCGGCGCATCGGCAACGATACGCTTGTCGCCTTCGTCCTTTGAGTCCAGCACACGCATGGGATTGCGGTCCAAGCGGTCGCGGCTGTCATCGCTCAGGTCGTCGCGATGGTCGTTCAAAAATCCGACCAGCGCGTCGCGGTAGGCCGCGCGGCTGGCCGCGTCGCCCAGGGTGTTCAGCTCCAGCCGGGTCCGGTCGAGCACGTCCAGCATGTCCAGAACGTCGGCGCCCATGGCGATCGCCTCGATGTCGCCGGTCGGCTCGGCAATGCCGAACAGCTCGATGCCGATCTGATGGAACTGGCGCTGGCGGCCCTTTTGCGGGCGTTCGTAGCGGAACATCGGCCCGGCATACCAGAGCTTCAACGGCATCTGCTGCAAAAGACCGTTGCTCATCACCGCGCGCGCGACGGAAGCCGTGTTCTCCGGCCTGAGTGTGACCGTATCGCCGCCGCGATCCTCGAACGTGTACATCTCCTTGGTCACGACATCGCTGGTGTCGCCCAGGCTGCGCGAAAAGACACCGGTGAACTCGAAGACCGGCGTTCGGATCTCGCCATAGCCGTAGCGCTCCGCGATGGCGGCACAGGCATCGATGACACGATCCTGGCGCCGGCAGTCCTCTGGCAAGAGGTCGTGGGTGCCACGCACGGGCTGAAGTTTGGCCACGGCAGATAGGTCCGTTTCTAAAGGTCGGCTATTCGGCGGCGTCCGCGTGCTCGCCGTCGCGCAGGGTTTCCGCCCTGCGCTCAACCAGCTCGACGATGTGATCGACCATGTCGCCGCTGGACACCTTATGGTCGGGGCTGCCCGCCATGTAGACAAGATGGTTGCCCTTGCCGCCGCCGGTCAGGCCGATATCCGTCAGCATGGCCTCGCCCGGTCCGTTGACGACGCAGCCGATGATCGACACGGTCATCGGCACCTCGACATGGGCCAGGCGCTTCTCCAGCGCGGCGACGGTCTCGGTGACGTTGAACTGCTGACGCGCGCAGGACGGACACGCGATAATGTTGACGCCGCGCTGACGCAGATTGAGCGCCTTTAGCAGCTCCCAGCCGACCTTCACCTCTTCGACCGGATCGGTCGCCAGGGAGACGCGGATGGTATCGCCGATGCCTTCCCACAGCAGCATGCCCAAGCCGATCGACGACTTGACGGTGCCGCCGATCAGGCCGCCGGCCTCGGTAATGCCGAGGTGCAGCGGATAGTCGCAGACGGCCGCCAGCTTGCGGTAGGCGCCAACGGCCAGCGGCACATTGGATGCCTTGACCGAGATCTTGAAGTTCAGGAAGTCGTGATCTTCCAGGATCTTCGCATGGTCCATGGCGCTCTCGACCATGGCGTCGGGCGTCGGCCCGCCATACTTCTCAAGAAGGTGCTTTTCCAGCGATCCGGCATTAACGCCGATACGCATGGAACAGCCGTGATCCTTGGCGGCCTGCACGACCTCGCGCACCCGCTCGCTGGAGCCGATATTGCCGGGATTGATGCGCAGGCAGGCGGCACCGGCTTCCGCCGCTTCGATGCCTCGGCGATAGTGGAAATGGATGTCGGCGACCAGCGGCACCGGCGCCTCATAAACCAGAGACTTGAACGCCTTGGTCGACGCCTCGTCCGGGCACGACACGCGCACGATATCGGCGCCGGCAATGGCCAGCGCGCTGATCTGTTCGGCCGTCGCATGCACGTCGCTGGTCAGCGTGTTGGTCATCGACTGCACCGAGATCGGTGCGTCGCCGCCCACCTCGACGTTGCCGACACGAATTTTGCGGCTTTTCCGCCGCGCCGGCCTGTCGGTGTCTTGGTTTTGCATTGTTTTCGGCCAGTCGCTCTGTCCGGGTTGCCGTGATAGCCCAGCGCCGGTGAAGCGTAAAGTCAAACCGGAGCCAGCCGAGGCGCGATCGCCTAGCGCTCCAGCAGGCTTTCCGGCTCCAGAAGGACGTCCTTGATGACCTCGCCCTGCTCTCCCAGGGGCCCGATGAGCTCACCGTCGACCCGCACCTCAAGGCCGCCGGCATTGCCGGTTTTCAGCATGATGTCGCCGGTATTGGGCACGCGATAGGTGTCGCCGGGCGCCAGCACGCGGGTCAGCAGCACCTGGTTGCCCGGCGCCTCGATCTGAACCCAACTGGTCTCGACAGCGCGCAGCTCGACACGCGAGTCGGTGTTCGTGCGCCCGTAAACCCTGGGCACGTAGTCGTCATCGCCCGTCGCGGCGGCGATCTCGCCCAAACCGGCGCCGTCTTCGACAGTCGCAACGACTTCGGTCTCCGGCTCCGACAACGCCGGGAGCGTGTCGGCCTGGGTCTCCACCGCGTCAAGTGTGGCGTTGTCGGTGGTCTCTAAGGTCTCGGTCTCAATGATGGCGGCCTGTTCCGTCGCGATACCGTCGCCCGTCTCCTGTTCCGACGTGCTCGCCACGTTCTGGCGCGCGATCGCGACATCACCGACTTCCGCGCCGATGGCAAGGCCGTCATCGTCTTCCGTGCCGGTGCTCTCCTCGCCCGAAAACAGTGTCTCAACGTCATCGCTGCCGACACCGGTGTCCTCACCGCCGGCCGCGCTCGAGGCGTCGCCGCTTTGCTCGCCGGCGCTGGTTCCCTCACCACCGGCGACCTCCAGGGCGACGCCATCATCGCTTGACGTCTCGGCCAGGAAGTCCGGCACGGGCGGGATCTGCTCGAGATCGACAAGATCGCGCTGACTGACCGCGTACCAGGCGGCCAGCGCCACGACAACGACCAGCAGCGCGACAGCGATCATGCGCCCGGTCGGGCGACGGGTCTCGCTTGCCGGAACCGGGAAATAGAGATTCGGGCGCGCCAGCACGCCACCGGACTCGTCCTTGTAGAGACGAACCAGTTCCTCGCCATCGAGACCCAGATACTTGCCGTAGGTGCGCACGAAGCCGGCGACATAGGTCGGACCCGGCAGATCATCGAACCGGGCGTCTTCGATCGCTTGCAGGTAGTCGAGGCGTATGTGCAGCTCCGCCGCGACATCCTCAAGCTCAAGACCCCGGGACAGCCGCGCCGTCATAAGCTGGTCGGCAATGCGGCGTGGCGCCGTCTCCGCGTTTACGTCGCGAAACGGCGTGACGTTGCTGTCGTCAGCCGTCGGCTCGGCCCGTTCCGGTGTTTGTGTCATGGCGCTGCTAAAACCCGACCACAGGGCCCCTCGTCCCTGGATTTTCGGGAGCTAACCCTAGCATTGGCGCCAAAATGCGGCAAATCGTGCCGCCAAATCTCAGGCGTCAAGCGCTGTCGCCGCCTGGTCGACCAGTTCGGCGAGGATCTCGGCGGTCGGCTGTTCGGTGGTCACCATGCCGACGCTTTGACCGGCCATCAGCGAGCCCGCCTCGACATCGCCATCGATCACCGCGCGGCGCAAAGCGCCGGCCCAGAAATGCTCGATCTCGAGCTGGGCCGCCTTCTGGTCCAACTCGCCGCTATCGAACCGCTCGATGACCTCGCGCTGCTTGTCCAGAAAAGCCTTCGTCGCGGCATTGGCGAGCGCGCGTACCGGGATGACCGGGAAGCGCGGGTCAAGCTGGACCGACGGCTGGGCGTCGCGGGCGGCGGCGCGGATAAAGCTCCTTTTGAAATCCTCGTGGGCGATCGATTCCGTCGCGCAGACGAACCGCGTGCCCAGCTGGACGCCGACCGCGCCCATGGTCAGATAGGTCGCGATCGCCTCGCCCCGGCCGATGCCGCCGGCGACGAACACAGGCACGTCATCGATATGCGGCAGGATCTCCTGGGCCAGCACGCCGGTCGCGACCGGACCGATATGGCCGCCGGCCTCCATGCCCTCGATGACAATCCCGTCGATGCCGCTGCGCACGAGCTTGCGCGCGATGGCCAGCGCAGGCGCAAAGCCGATTGCCTTGGCGTTGCGCGCCTTGACCTGGGCAATCGAGTTGGACGACGGCAAACCGCCGGCAAGCACGATGTGGCTGACCGCGTGATCGCCGCAAACTTCGATCAGCGCGTCGAGGTCGGGGTGCATGGTGATCAGGTTGACGCCGAAGGGCCCCTCGGTCAGCGCGCGTGTCGCCTCGATTTCAGCCGCCAGCAGGTCCGGCGTCATGGCGCCGCAGGCGATCACGCCGAAGCCGCCGCCGTTCGAGATCGCCGCGACCAGATTGCGCTCCGACACCCAGGTCATCGCGCCGCCCATGATGGCGTGCTCGACACCCAAGAGGTCGCGACCGCGCGCCCACAGCTGGTCGAGCCGCGCGCGGCCTGGTGACGCTGCGGCCAACCGGTTCAATCGACGTCCAGGCCGTAGGCCGTGTGAAGCGCGCGCAGCGCCAATTCCAGATAGTCTTCGGAGATCAGGACGCTGATCTTGATCTCCGACGTCGAGATCAGCTGGATGTTGATACCGCGACCGGCCAATGCATCGAACATGGTGCGCGCGACGCCGGCATGGCTGCGCATGCCGACGCCGATGACGGAGACCTTCACCACATTGGCGTCCGGCGAAAACCGTTCCGCACCCAGTTTGTCGTTGTCTTTCTCGAGCAGGTCGAGCGTGCGGTCCAGGTCCGCCTTGGCGACGGTGAACGTCAGATCGGTGCGGTCGCCGTCTTCCGAGATGTTCTGGACGATCATGTCGACATTGATGTTGGCGTCGGCCAAGGGCCCGAACAGGCTCGCCGCCACGCCTGGGCGATCCGGCAAGCCGATGATGGTGATCTTGGCGTCGTCCCGGCTATAGGCGATGCCACTGACAACTTGTTGCTCCACGATTTCGTCCTCGTCGACGACAAGCGTGCCCGGCGTGTCGGTGAAGGTTGAGAGAACTTGCAGCCGCACGTGGTGGTTCATGGCGGTTGCGACGGACCGCGTGTGCAAGACCTTGGCGCCCTGGGACGCCATTTCCAGCATTTCCTCATAGGTGATCTTATCGAGCTTGCTGGCCTTGGCAACGATGCGGGGGTCGCATGTGAAGACACCCTCGACATCGGTGAAGATGTCGCAACGCTCCGCGCCCAGGGCGGCCGCCAAGGCGACCGCGCTCAGATCGGACCCGCCGCGCCCCAAGGTCGTCACGCGGCCGACCTCGCCGATACCCTGAAAGCCCGTCACCACCGCGACCTGGCCATTCGCCAGGCGTTCCTTCAGCACATCCGTCTCGATACGCTGAATACGCGCGGCGCCATAGACGTCGTCGGTATGGACCGGGATCTGCCAACCCGTCCACGATCGGGCATCGATGCCGAGCTGCTGCAACGCGATCGCCATCAGACCGGCGGTAACCTGTTCGCCGCTGGAAACGACAGCATCGTATTCGCGCGCGTCGTGGACAGGCGCCATGGTGCGCACAAGATCGACCAGCCGGTTGGTCTCGCCGCCCATGGCCGAGACGACGACGGCGACCTGATCGCCCCGGTCGACGGCTTGCTTGACGCGTGTCGCGGCGTGGCGGATGCGATCGATACCGCCGACCGACGTCCCACCGAATTTCTGAACGATGACGGCCATGCTACGTCTTTTTCATGGAACGGTTGCCAGAGCGGATCTGCTCTAAGGCCGGAATTTGCGCTTCCCGGCCGGAAAGCGGCCCTACATACTCTCGCCATGATAGCGAAGCAAGCCGCCGCCCCGGCATCCCGGAAGCGCCCGTCCACGGTCGATCCCGACGAGGTCGAGCAGTTTGACGCCCTGGCTGACCGCTGGTGGGACCCCAAGGGACCGTTCCGTCCTCTGCACCGCCTGACACCGGTTCGTCTGACCTATGTTCGCGACACCATCGCCAGCCATTTTGGGCGCGAAACCGGCCAGGACGAGCCGTTTTCCGGGTTACGCGGCGTCGACATCGGCTGCGGCGGCGGCCTCGTGGCCGAACCCCTGACGCGCCTGGGCATGGCGATGACCGGCATCGACGCCGGCCGGAACAACATCGGCGCCGCCCGCGCCCACGCCACGGGCCAGGACCTCGCCATCGACTACCGCTGCACCACGGCCGAGGAGGTCGCGGCCACCGGCGAGCGGTTCGACGTCGTTCTGGCCCTTGAAATCATTGAGCATGTGGCCGATCGGAGCGCTTTTGTCCGCGCTTGTTGCGATCTGGCAACACCCGGCGGGCTGATCATTCTGTCGACCCTCAACCGCACCGCGAAAGCCTTCGGTTTGGCCATCGTCGGGGCGGAGTACGTGCTGCGCTGGCTGCCCCGCGGCAGCCACGACTGGCGCAAATTCGTGCGGCCGTCGGAACTGGCGCGCGACCTGCGCGCGGCGGGTGCCAAACCGACCGATACCAGAGGTGTGGTGCTCGATATCGTCGCCAACGAGTGGCGGTTGTCCAGCGATCTCGACGTCAACTATTTCATGACCGCGACCTCAGCGTGATCGCTGTCGCAGACGCCCATTTGGGATGCTGATACAGGCAGTTTGCCGTCACGGGCCCCAATATGAGACGATGGGGGGTTCGTGGGACGGAGCAATTTGTTGACGAGCCAGGGTGGTTCACCGATCGCGGGGCAAACGACAATCGGGGCATCTCGAGCAGGTCATGGCCGTGGCGACGATAGAGCAGGCTGATCTAAGGCGCAGGCGCGAACGGCGCACATTCTGGGCCATTGTCGCCATTTGGGGCTTGGCAATGGTGCTCATGCTGGGTGCTGTCGCCTGGCTCGACGAACGCGCGGTGCGGCGCGAAGAAGCGACGTTCAATCACCAGCAGTTTTTGGTCACCCAGATCGCCGCGCGCGCGATCCACGACCAGATCCAGAACATGGTGATCCGTCATGGCAACCTGCTCAGCCTGCAGGTTGCCACGTTGATGTCGAGCTCAACCGTCACGCCCGAGGCGCTGGCCCGTTTCATGGACGCCAACCGCAATTCTACGGAGTTGTCGCTGTTGTTGTTCAACAGCTCAGGACAGCTACGCGCGGAGTCCTCGACCAACATGCTGGCCGATCAGGATGTGTTGACCAGCCTGGGCATCTGGGCCCAGGAAGCGTGGGAAGCGCCGGCGCCGCAGGGCGACACGCCGCCCGACGCGGCGATCTTCGCCGACATGCGCCAGCGTTCGCTCGCCATTCGTTATCCCTTGCTCGACGGCACCAGCGTGATCGGCGTGCTGGTTGTCGTGTTCGATCTCGACAATCTGATCGAACGCTTCGTGACTCCGCTGGAGGAAGGCCGCTTCGGCGCCAGCATCGTGTTGGCCAACGATGGGTCGGTCGTCTACGACAAGGTGACCGAGAACATCGGGCGCAACGTCTTCGACGGCTTGCACGAAGGTTTCCCCGAACTGCTCCGGCTCGACGAGAAGCTCTTGTCGCAGTCATCGGGCATGGACGAATACGACCTGCGCGGCCAACCGGGCGGCCAGGCCAAACGCATGCTGGTCGCCTGGAACAGCGTCGACCTGGGCGACGCCAGCATCGTCATCGCGCTCTCCTCGCCCGACGCCCAGATTGCCGAGGCGCTGTCGGAGCTGCGCCTGCAATACGTGCTGGCCGGCATCATCGTCGCCGTCGCCATGGTGATGCTCGGCATCCTGGTGCTGCGTCTGCGTCACACCGACCTGCGTGTCGCCGCCGACGAGTTGCAGCGTCAGGTCGATTTGAGAACCAGCGAACTGGAGGCCAGCGAGACCAAGTACCGGGCACTGGTCGAGGCCTCGACCCAGGGCATCACGATTCGACGTGATGGGAATTTTCTGTTTTCAAATCAAGCATTTGCGGACATTCACGGCTATGACAATCCAGACGATATCATGGCGCTTGGATCGATCGACGACACGGTCGCCGAGGACGACCGCGACAAACTGCACGAACTGCAGCGCCGTTTCGTGCTGACCCATGAGACCGGCGCCTACGAGTATCGCGGCCTGCGCAAGGACGGCAGCACGGTATGGCTGGAAGCGCGCAACAGCACGGTGCCGTGGGAAGGCCACGACGCCATGCAGTGCATCGTCGCCGACATCACAGAACGCAAACGCGCCGAACAGGAACTGATCTCCGCCAACGTCAATCTGGAGCAGGCGAACCAGGCGAAGTCCGACTTCCTGTCGCGCATGAGTCATGAGTTACGAACGCCGCTGAACGCGATCATCGGTTTCTCGGAAACCATGCTGAGCGAAGTCTTCGGACCGATCGGGTCCGACCGCTACCGCGATTACGTCAACGACATTCACTACAGCGGCACACATCTTCTGACCCTGATCAACGACGTTCTGGACGTGGCGCGGATCGAGCAGGGCGAGCTCCGATTGAACGACGACATCGTCGACATCTCCGACATCGTGCGCACGTCGATCCGTCTGATGGAACCGATCGCCGCGCGCGAAAGTATCGGGCTGGAGGTCGATATCGATGACGACCTGCCGACCCTGCACGGCGACCGCCGCGCCGTCCGCCAGATCGTTTTCAATCTGTTGTCGAACGCGGTGAAGTTCACCGATAGCGGCGGCACGGTGACCGCCCATGTTTATCAGGCGCCGGGCGGCGAGATCACCGTGGTGGTCGAGGATACCGGCATCGGCATCCCGGCGACCGCGCTCGCCAACATCACCGATCCGTTCGTCCAGGCCGCCACGGGCGAGCGTCAGTATCAGGGTTCGGGCCTGGGCCTCACCATCGTCAAGGCGCTGATCGAAATGCATGGCGGCAGCTTGACCATCGACAGTCAGGAAGGCGAAGGCACCACCGTGACCGCTATCTTCCCCGCCGAGCGCGTCAGCGTGCCCGCAAGGAAATTGACCGCGACCTGATCGCCGTCCCATAAGGGCCAACGGATTCCCCATCAGGGGAACCGGCGACGAACCAGGCGGGATAGACCATGGACAAGAACACGATCTTCGATCAGCTGGGTCTGAACGATCAGGACCTGCAATCCGACTTCATGACGGACGGCGACCACGCGGTGACAAGCCCGATCGACGGCGCGGAACTGGCCCGCGTCAAGACGACGCCGCCGGATGAGGTCGACCGGATGATCGCCAAGTCCGTCGACGTGCAACGCGCCTGGCGCAAGCTGACGCCGCCCCAGCGCGGCGAGGTGATCCGCCGCTTCGGCGACGAGCTGCGTGCCCACAAGGATGCGCTGGGCGGTCTGGTCACGCTGGAAACCGGCAAGATCCTGGAAGAAGGCAAAGGCGAAGTGCAGGAGATGATCGATATCTGCGACTTCGCGCTCGGCCTGTCGCGCCAGCTCTATGGTCTGACCATCGCATCCGAGCGGCCCGGCCACCGCATGATGGAGACGTGGCATCCCCTGGGCGTCGTCGGCTGCATTACCGCCTTCAACTTCCCCGTCGCCGTCTGGTCCTGGAACTTCTGCATCGCGGCGGTCTGCGGCAACACCATGGTGTGGAAACCGTCGGAAAAGACGCCGCTCACGGCAATTGCCTGCAAACGGCTGTTGGGCCGCGCCGCCGCCGCATGCGGTTTCGACGTGCCCTCGAACCTTCTTCAGGTCGTCGTCGGTGCCCAGGAGGCCGGGGCGCGGATGGTCGAGAACCGCGATGTCGCCCTGGTCAGCGCCACCGGCAGCACGCGCATGGGCTGTGAAATCGCACCGCGGGTCGCCGGGCGCATGGGCCGCTACCTGCTGGAGCTGGGCGGCAACAACGCCGCGATCGTCGCGCCGACGGCCGATCTCGATCTGACCGTGCGCGGTATTGCGTTCGCCGCGGTCGGCACGGCCGGCCAACGCTGCACCACGCTGCGCCGCGTCATCGCCCACGAGACCATCTATGACGCGCTCTTGACGCGCCTGAAGGCGGCCTATGACAGCGTGCCCATCGGCAACCCGCTTGAGGACGGCAATCTGGTCGGCCCGATCATCGACGGGCGTTCGTTCCAGTCGATGCAGGCCGCCCTGTCGCGCGCCATCGACGAAGGCGGGCGGGTTCATGGCGGCGAGCGCGTGCTGGAGACCGAGTACCCGGGCGCCTACTACGTCAAACCGGCGATCGCGGAAATGCCGTCGCAGACCGGCGTGGTGAAGGAAGAAACCTTCGCGCCGATCCTCTACACCATGCGCTACAGCGACTTCACTGACGCCATCGCCATGCAGAACGACGTGCCCCAGGGCCTGTCGTCCTGCGTCTTCACCAACGATCTGCGCGAGGCCGAACTGTTCGTTTCCGACGAAGGCAGCGATTGCGGCCTGGCCAACGTTAACATCGGCCCGTCCGGCGCGGAGATCGGCGGCGCGTTCGGCGGCGAAAAGGATACCGGCGGCGGGCGCGAGTCCGGCTCCGACGCCTGGCGCGCCTATATGCGGCGCCAGACCAACACGATCAACTTCTCGACGGAACTGCCGCTTGCCCAGGGCATCAGTTTCGATGTCGGCTGAACCGGGCGGCGGATAACGCGTGACCGGCGACCAGATCGAAATCAGCGTCATCATTGTCGTCGCGGCGGCGCTCTTCATCTGGGGCCGCTGGCGCTACGATCTCGTCGCCTTCACCGCCTTGATCGCGGCCGTGCTGACGGGCGTGGTCGACAGCATGGCGGCATTTTCCGGCTTCGGCCATCCCGCCGTCATCACGGTGCTGGCGGTGCTCGTCATCAGCCGCGGCCTGTTTAACTCGGGCGTCGTCGACGTCATCGCGCGCACGGTCGTGCGCGCGAGCGCCAGCCCGTTCCTGCACGTCACCGTGCTCGCGGGCGTTGCGGCCTTCCTATCGGCCTTCATGAACAACGTCGCGGCGCTGGCACTCCTGATGCCGGTGGCGCTCCAGTCCTGCGCCAAGGTCGACCGCGCGCCGGCCTTGGTGCTGATGCCGCTTTCCTTCGGCTCCATCCTGGGCGGCCTGGCGACGTTGATCGGTACGCCGCCCAACATCATCATCGCGTCCTACCGCGCCGAGAACCTGGGCGCTAGTTTCGGCATGTTCGACTTCACGCCGGTCGGCGGTGTCGTTGCGGTGATCGGTGTTCTCTTTGTCGCCCTGATCGGCTGGCGGCTGCTACCCAAGGACGTCAGAAGCCGCAACGTCCCCGCCGACCTGATCGCGATCGAAAACTACGTGACCGAAGCGAGCGTCGGCGAAGGCTCAAAAGCCATCGACCAGCCGATCCATGAACTCGATGATACGTTGGAGGAGCACGACACACGCATCATCGGCCTGATCCGCCAGGGCCGCCGTATCCTGAGCGCGGCACGGCGCGAACATGTTCGCGAAGGCGACGTCTTGATGCTGGAGGCAAGCCCCGAAGGCATCGCCGCGGCCGTCGCCGATCTAAAACTGGAACTGGTCGGTGACAAGGGCCAGGCGGCGGAACTGTTGACCGGCGCGGACGCCGTCATGGTCGAAGCGGTGGTGCAGCCGCGCAGCCGGATCGAAGGCCACACGCCAAGCAGCCTGAGCCTGGGCCGCCAGCACGATATCAACCTCTTGGCGGTATCGCGCCAGGGCAGGCCCCATCGCGGCCGCCTGCGCTCGTTCCGTCTCGAGGCCGGCGACGTCCTCCTCTTGCAGGGCGAAAGTGAAGACATCCATACCGCGCTTAACCGCCTTGGCTGCCTGCCGTTAACCATGCGCGAAGTCTCGATCGGCAAGCGCCGCATGATCCTGCCGGCGCTCGGCCTGTTCGTCGCCGCCGTCGCGGCGGCGGCCATGGGTTACGTCGCCATCACCATCGCGTTTTCCGTCGTCATGATCGCCATGGTGCTGCTGCGCATGGTCAGCCTGCGCGAGCTCTATGACGCCGTCGACTGGCCGGTGCTGGTTCTGCTGGGCGCCATGATCCCGGTCGGCGGCGCACTCGAATCGACCGAAACGACAGCGCTTGTGGCAAACGGCATCCTGTCCCTTGCGGGCGATCTCTCGCCGCTCATCCTGCTCGGCCTGGTCCTGGTCGTCACCATGACGCTGTCGGACATCATGAACAACGCGGCAACCGCGATCGTCATGGCGCCGATCGCCGTCGGCATCGCCAGCGCGCTTGGCGCCCATGCCGACCCGTTCCTGATGGCCGTCGCGATCGGCGCTTCCTGCGCCTTCCTGACGCCGATCGGCCATCAGAACAACACGCTGATCATGGGCCCGGGCGGCTACCGCTTCGGCGACTACTGGCGCATGGGTTTGCCGCTGGAAATCCTCATTGTCGTGGTCGCGGTGCCGCTGATCGCCGTGGTATGGCCCTTGGGGATCTAGGCCATGACGTTGAACATGCAAAGCGCGCTTGGCCTGGTCGTTCTGATTCTGATCGCCTGGCTCTTGGGCGGCGCCAGGAAGAAGGGCGCGATCAAGACCGTCGCCGTCGGCGTCGGCCTTCAGTTCGTTCTGGCGCTCGTTCTCCTCCTCATCAAGCCGATACGCGATGCGCTCTCCCTGGTCACCAACGCGGTCGAAGCAATGGCGGCGGCGACCGAGGCCGGCACGACCATCGTCTTCGGCTATCTGGGCGGCGGCCCGGCGCCGTTCGAAGTGTCCAATGCCGGCGCCATGTTCATCCTCGCGTTCCGTGGCCTGCCGCTCATCCTGCTGGTCAGCGCATTGAGCGCCTTGTTGACCTATTGGCGCATTCTGCCGTGGATCATCCAGGCGATCAGCCGTGTTCTGGAAAAGAGCTTCGGCATTGGCGGCGCCGTCGGTCTTGCGACCGCCGCCAACATCTTCATCGGGTCGGTCGAGGCGCCGCTTTTCGTCCGGCCCTATCTGGAACGCATGACACGCAGCGAGCTTTTCGTCTTGATGGTCGGCGGCGCGGCGACGATCGCCGGGACCATGTTCGTGATCTACGCCACCATTCTGGGCGCGGCGGTCTCGGACGCCGCCGGCAATCTGCTGGTCGCCTCGGTCATGAGCGCGCCGGCGGCCGTCATGGTCGGCCTGCTGATGATGCCGGAGACCGAAACCCAGACCAGCGGCCATGTCGCCGTGACGTCAGAAGCGAGCGGCGCCATGGACGCGATTGTCCAGGGCACCGAACAGGGTATCAAGATCGTGCTTGGCGTCATCGCCATGCTGATCGTGCTGGTCGCCCTGGTCAGCCTGATCAACCAGATCCTCGGGCTTTTCCCGGACGTCTGGGGCGCGCCGCTGTCGTTGCAGCGCCTTCTGGGCTATGCGCTGGCGCCGCTCGCCTGGCTCTTGGGCATTCCCTGGGCTGAGGCGGAAACCGCCGGTCAGCTTCTGGGCACACGCGTCATCTTGACCGAGTTCGTCGCCTATCTGGACCTGGCCGCCCTGCCCGCCGGCACACTGACCGAGCGCAGCGAGATCATCCTGACCTATGCCATGTGCGGTTTCTCCAGCCTTGCCGCGCTCGGCATCATCATCGGCGGCCTGTCGGCCATGGTGCCGGCCCGGCGCGCCGAGATCGTCGCGCTAGCGCCGCGCAGCATCCTGGCCGGCGTGATCGCCACGTCGCTGACCGGCTGTGTCGTCGGCGTGCTGATTTCCTGACAGCGGCGGTCGTTCGGCGCGGGCACCTGGAGCCCCCGCCTCTAATCGCCACAATCCCACCATGGTCCAGTCACCATCCCATGCCATAAGATGGCAGGCGGAGGCATGGGTTCGTTATCTCCACCGGAACCCGCTGCGGTGCCTTCGCCGAAAATCGGGAGGGTTGGCGATGACGGCACGTGGGTTGGCGACTGTCTGGTGTCTGGTGCTATTGGCCATGGGGCTTTCGGGTCCGGCGGTTGTGGCGCAAGACACGAAAACACCGCCCGGCCTGGAGGTCACCGATCTCGCCGTCGACCCCGAAAGCGATCCGCCGCTTGCCTGCATCAGCTTCAACGAACGGCTTGCCGAAAGCGACGGTCTCGACTGGAAGACCTACGTTCGCATCGACCCGGACGCCGATATCGCGATCACGGGGCGGCGCAACTTCCTGTGCCTTGAAGGCCTCAAACATGGCGAGAGCTATGATGTCACCCTGAAAGCGGGTTTGGCGGGCAGCACGTCGGCTCTGGCCGAGGATGTGCCGATGCAGATCGTCATGCCTGATCGCGCGCCGACTGTATCGTTTGCCGCCGGCGACGACGTCCTGCCGCGTGTCGGCGTTCAGGGCCTGCCGGTGACCACCGTCAACGTCCCCACCGTGGTGCTCAAGGTCTTCCGGATTAACGAACGCGCCATCGCGGCGCGCGGCGGCAGCGATCTGCAGGGCGGCGAGGTCTATTCGTGGACTCTCGACGACCTGGAGAACGAAAGCGGCGAGCTCCTGTGGTCCGGCGAGATGGATATCGCCGGCGCCATGAACCAGGACGTGCGCACAGCCATTCCCTTGAACGAGGTGGTCGGCACGTTGGAGCCCGGCCTCTATGTCGCCACCGCGCTCGACGCGCGGCGCGCCGATGACGACTACCCGGCCTGGGCAAGCCAGCCCTTCATGGTCTCGAACCTCGGCGTGGCGACGGCGCTCGGCGATAGCGGCCTCGACGTCACCGTGCGCTCGCTCGCCGATGCGACGCCGCTGGCCGGCGTCACCCTGGAACTCATCGCGCGCAACGACGCGGTGCTCGGCACCATCGTGACCGATGCCGACGGTTACGCCCGCTTCGATCCCGGCATGGTGCGCGGCACCGGCGGCAACCGCCCGAAGCTGCTGACCGCGACCGACAGCGAGGGCGACTATGTCTATGTCGACCTAGCCGCCGCGCCCATCGACCTCAGCGACCGCGGCGTCAGCGGCCGCGCGCCGTCCGGTCCGCTCGACGCGTATCTCTATACCGAACGCGGCATCTACCGCCCCGGCGAGACCGCCCACATCACCGCCATCCTGCGCGACGAAAACGGCGCCGCGGCGTCCGACCTGCCGCTCACCTTCCGCGTGCTGCGTCCCGACGGCCAGGAGGTCCTGCAACGCACCTCGTCCGACGACGAGGACGGCGGCCATCTGCTGACCCTCGATATCGCCGGCAACGCCTATACCGGCACCTGGACCGTCGAGGCCTATGTCGACCCGGACGGCGCGCGTGTCGGCCAGGTCAATCTCCTGGTCGACGACTTCGTGCCGCCGCGCATCGAGGTCGACATGTCGGTGACTCCCGCCATCCTCTCGGCCAAGACGCCGGAGGCGACGGTCGATGTCGAGGCACGGTTCCTCTATGGCAGCCCGGCCGGCAATCTGGCGGCCGAGCTCAGCCAGGTGGTCGTGAAGTCGGTCCATCCGTTCAGCGAGCTCCCCGACTACTATTTTGGCCTGGCGGAAGAGAACGTGTTGCCGCGCCAGCTCGACGACATCGCCTTCACGACCGACGATGCCGGTCAGGCGTCGCTGGCGATCCAGGTGCCGCCCGACGAGGGCGTGCAGTCGCCCGTCGAGCTGCAATTGCGCGCCACCGTCTTCGATGTCGGCGGACGGCCGGTCAGCCGCGAGCTGACGCTGCCGATCGTCAAACAGCCCATGCTGCTTGGCATCCGGCCCACTTTCGACGATGACCGCGCGCCCTGGCGCCAGCCCGCCGAATTCGACGTCATCGCCGTCGACTGGTCCGGCCAGCGCATCGATAAAACCGGCCTGCAGTGGGATCTCTTCCGCGAGCAGTATGACTGGGTCTGGTACGAGGACGACCAGTGGCAGTACCGGGGCGTCCTCTATGACCGGCACATCGCCGGCGGACGCTTCGACGCCGCCGCCGACACCCCGGCGCGCATCGCCGCCGAGATCGACTGGGGCTGGTTCCGCTTGGAGGTCTATGACGCCGAAACCGGGATCGCCAGCAGCTACCGCTTCCGTGGCGGCTGGTCCTATGGCGTCGCCGGCACCGACGGCGCGCCGGACGCGGTGACGGTCACCTTGTCGGAGCAGGTCTACGCACCCGGCGAGACCGCCGCGGTCTTTGTCCAACCGCCGTTCGACGCGGACGTCGAGATCGCGGTGATGGACAGTGGCGTGCGCGACATCATGCGTGTCGCGGTGCCCAAGGAAGGCATGGAAGTCAGCCTGCCGGTCGAGGCCACGTGGTCGCCCGGCGTCTATGTCGTCGCGACCGCCTACAACAAAACGCCCATGGCCGACGAGCTGATTTCCCGGCGCGCCATCGGTGCGGTCTGGATGGCGGTGGAACAGCCCGATCAGCGCCTGACAGTATCAATTGACGCGCCGGACTCGATCGAGCCCAGCCAGACGCTTTCCGTGCCGATCGAGGTTACGGGTCAGGCCGCCGGCACAAAGGCCTTCGTGACGCTCGCCGCCGTCGACGACGGCATCCTCCAGCTGACGCGTTTCGATGCCCCGGACCCCGCCAGTTACCTGCTGGACCAGCGCCGCCTGGGCGTCGACCTGCGCGATATCTACGGCCGGCTGATCGATCCCAGTGCGTCGGCGCTCGGTCAATTGCGCTCCGGCGGCGACATGATGCGCGGCGCCGGTGTCGGCTCGCTGCCGCAGCGCTCCAGCAAGGTCGTCTCGCTGTTCTCCGGCATCGTCGAAACCGATGCGGACGGCCGCGCGGTGATCGACCTCGACATCGCCGACTTCAACGGTCGGCTGAAGCTGATGGCGGTCGCCTGGACCGTGGCCGGCGTCGGCGCGGCCGCCGTCGACATGACCGTCGCCGCGCCTGTCGTGGCGGATCTTTCCCTGCCGCGCTTCCTGGCGCCGGGCGACCGCGCCTGGGCGACGCTCGCCGTCGACAATGTCAGCGGCGTGCCCGGCCAGTACAGCTTCCAGGTTAATGCCGGCGGCGCGGTCAGGATCGTCGGCGCAACCCAGCAGAGCATCGATCTGGCGGTCGGCGACGGTACCGGCCTTCGATTCGAGCTGGTTGGCGAACGCTTAGGCGTCGCCGATATCCAGCTCACGGTGACAGGTCCCGACGACTATCTGGAAGTGCGTTCGTGGGGTCTGACCGTGCGCCCGTCGACACGCGCCGATGTCACGCGTGTCTCCGTGACCCTTGAACCTGGCACCGTCGACAACAACAGTGTCAGCGCGACGATATCGGACGGCCTCTATCCGGAATCGGTGTCCGCCACCATCGGCCTCAACACCGTGCCGGCCTTCGACGTCAAAGGCCTGCTCGACGAACTCGCGGCTTATGGCTATGCCTGCGCCGAACAGACGACGAGCCGGGCGCTGCCGCTGCTCTATTTCTCCAGCGACGGGGCATTGAGTCCCGGCGATGTCATCGAGAACCTGGCAACCCATCACGATGTCGACGAGGCCGTGCGCAGCGTGCTCGCCATGCAGCGGCCCGACGGCACCTTCGGTTACTGGTGGTGGTACAACGACACCAATCTGTGGCTCTCGAGCTACGTTATGGATTTTCTGGTGCGCGCCCGCGAACGCGGCGTCTTCGTGCCCCAGTTCGGCTATGACCGCGGCATCAAGGCGCTGCAGCGCGCCGTTTCCGAATGGCGCGATGAGTCCGGCGAACTTGCTTATGCCCACTATGTGCTCGCCCGAAGCGGCAACAGCGATCTCGCCGAACTCGAGTACTTCGCAACAACACACGATGAGGACGAGTGGTTCCTGGACGAGGCCTTCATCGCCGCGTCGTTCGACCTTTTGGGCGACCCCGAACGGGCGGCCGAGGTCGCGGCCGGCATCACTCCCGCCTTCGCGGATCTGCAGAGCCACGCGTGGTCGTGGCGCTACCGTTCGGTCCTGACCGATCTCGCGGCGGCGACCGCGGTGCTTGGCGAGAGCCGGTCGGTCCCGGCGGCCAAGGTGCTGGGCCTCGCCCAGATGGCGTCGGAGGTCTACGCCACGCGCCGCTGGATCAGCACCCACGAGGAAGCCTGGATGCTGCTGGCGGCCAGAAGCCTTGACCGCTTCACGATTGACTTGAAGGCGACGGTCGATGGTGAAACGTACGATCTCAACCACGGCATCAACAGCGATCTCGTCTGGCCGCCCGCCGGCGATGCGCTGCCGCTCATCAACCTTGGCGACACGCCGCTCTATGCGACCGTCACCGTGCGCGGCTATCCGATGGAAGCGCCGCCGGCCCAGGAGAATGGCTTTTCGATCGAACGCCGTGTCTATGACATGGCGGGCAACCCGATCGACCCCAGCACCATGGCCCAGCACGATCTCGCGGTGGTCGTTTTGACCGGCGACCTGCGCGACCGCGTGTGGTGGGAATACGAGACCTGGCACGACATCCTGCTGATCGACCTCTTGCCAGCCGGCCTCGAAATCGAGAACGCGCGGCTTGAGGGCAACCGGGATCTCGAGAACCTCGCCTGGCTTGGCGACGACCTGTCGCCGACGGACAATGTCGAGCAGCGCGACGACCAGTTTGCGGCGGCGTTGAGCTTCGCCGGCAAGACCGGCTTCAAGGTCGCCTATATCGTGCGCGCCGTGACGCCGGGCAGCTATGTCTATCCGGCGCCCTATGTCGAGGACATGTACCGGCCCTATCAGTTCGCGCTGGGCAAGGCCGGCACCCTGGATGTGACCGGGAACTAGACGGACGATGACAGCCAGGGGCAACAGTCCGCAAACCCGCGCCCGATGGTGGGCGCGCGCCGCCATGGGCGCGGCGCTGCTTGCTGCTTTTGTCGTCATCGCCGATCGTCTGCTGCCACCCGATCTCTCCCGTTATGCCGACCGCACCCAGGTCGTCGCCGACCGCGACGGCGATGTATTGCGCGCCTTCGTCACCGAGGACGGCATGTGGCGGCTCAAGACATCCGTCGACGATGTCGACCCGCTCTACCTCGCCATGCTGGTCGCCTATGAGGACAGCCGCTTCGACTGGCACTGGGGCGTCGACCCGCTGGCGCTGGCGCGCGCTACCGGCCAGTGGATCACCAACGGCCATGTCGTCTCCGGCGGATCGACGCTCACCATGCAGGTCGCGCGCCTGCTGGAGCCGCGCGCGCGAA
>JANQGO010000477.1 GCA_028277285.1 Alphaproteobacteria bacterium
ATGTCGTCTTCACCCCGGTCGACGAACTGGTGCACGACGCCCGCGTCGTCGATGTCATGGAGTCGCTGATCGGTCCGAACATTTTGCTGTGGGACAGCGACCTCATCATCAAGGAACCGAACACACCGGGTTTCATAAGCTGGCACCAGGACCTCCGCTACATGGGTATCGAACCGCTGGAGAGTTTCACCGCGTGGCTGGCGCTGTCGCCGGCGACCGGCGAGATGGGCTGCATGCGTTTTCTGCCGGGTTCCCACCGGCGCGGCCTGTTGGAGCATGTCGATACCCACGCCGACGCCAACCTGCTGACCCGCGGCCAGACCGTGCGCGACGGCATCGACGAGACGCAGGCGGTCGCCGGCCCCTTGAACACGGGCCAGATGTCGATCCATCACGGCCTGACCCTGCACGCCTCCGAACCCAACCGGTCGGATCAGCGGCGGATCGGTCTTGCCATGCGCTTCCTTGCGCCCGGCGCGCGGCAGACAAAGGGCGCGCGTGACTATGCCGCCCTGGTGCGTGGCGAGGATGCCGGCGGCCACTTCCTGCCGACCCCCCGGCCAACGGGCGATCTGACGCCCGAGGCAATCGCCGCCTGGCGGCAAATCAGCGACGAGCAAAGCGCCTATTACTTCGAGGGCGGCAACGCGACCTGGTCCGGCGGCACAGCCACCGGCGGTGCTTGAGGTCTAGGGCAACGGTGCCACCAGGACGCTGTTGACGAGGTGACGGGCCAGGTCGAGCGGGCGTTTGTTCGGCAACGCGCCGGCGGTGAACGGCTCGCCGGAGAGCGCCAGTTCCAGCGCTTCGCGGTCTTCGGCGGGAAACCGAAGCGTGCGCCCGTTGGCCAGGAGCTCCAGCCCCTTTTCGTCTTGCGCCAGCCGCCACACCAGGCTGGGCCGCGCGACGAGCCGGGTCGTCGCCTCGACCGGCGGGCGCGGCGCCAGCACGGCGCCGTCGATATGCGGCCGACGGCGGCGCACGAAGTCGTCGCGCAGGACCGCGAGTGCCGGATCCATCGTGGCCTTGTCGGCAAGCCGGCCGACCAAATCGCCGAAGGTCGCGCGCATCGCGTCCAGATCCGCATCGGCGTGGGTGAAGCCCAGCGGCAGGCTGCGCCGGAAATCCGGATCGTCCAGCGCGACCCCGGCTACCGCCTCCAGGATCAGGTCGGTCCACGTCTTGGTAATGATGCCGACGGTGATGTGCAGCGAGGGGCCGTGTTCGTTGCCGGCCGCCTCGTGCATCTGGCCGCGCGGAATATAGAGCGCATCGCCGGCGTTCAGCGTGAAGCTGTCGGTCGTTTCGCCGGGGTCATAGGCGCCGGGTTCGAAACGTTCGCCGCGATAGACCAGATGAATCGGCGCTTCGTAGAGCCGCCACGCCTTGCTGCCTTCGACCTGCAGAACGATCACATCGTGGTTGTCGAAATGCACCGGAAAGCCCTGCCCGGTCGCCGGCGTCAGGTAGACGTTGGTTTGGAACTGCGCACTGAACGCCGCCTCCAACGCGCGCGTCAAACGATCGAGCGGCGCGTGCAGACGCTGCAGCTGATTGAGGATGATCGTCGCGCCTTCCGCGTACAAATCCGCCAGGCGGATAGGATCGACAATGCCATTGGACAACGTGTAGTCGCGCGGCGCGATGCGCGGTTTCGCACGCACCAGCTGAAGCGTGTCGCCACGCAGCTCGACTTCGGAAACCAGGCGGTCGATGACGTCGACCGACAGCAGGTCGCGGTAACGATCGGGCTCTTCGCGCCGGATGATCAGCGGCGTCTGCTCGTAGACCTCTTCGGTGAAACGCGCGAGGGGGCACGGCGCCAACACGTAATCGATGGCGTCCGAGGGCCGCGGAAAATGCAAGCTTGCGGTCATCGCGATCGACCTATCACGTCGCGCGACCAAGGCATCGCGCCGCGGCCGCCCGACGAACGAAGAGTGGTGTCACAAGACGTCAAACAGTCAGTCAGCCGCCGCCATACCCCTCGGCGTCCTGATAAGTGCCCTTGTCGTTGTCGGTGATGCCCGTGTAACCGGTGCCGTAGCCGGCCTGATCCTGGTTGTTGCCGGAGTCGTTGTCGTTCAGACCGGTATAGCCGCCGGAGCCGCCGGTGCCGTAGCCCTCGGCGTCCTGATAGTTGCCCTGATCGTTGTCGGTGATGCCGGTGTAACCGGTGCCATAACCCTGGGCATCCTGGCCGCTGCCTGAATCGTTATCGCTCAACCCGGTATAGCCGTCGCCGCCACCGCCGCCGTAGCCTTCGGCATCCTGATAGCTGCCCTGATCATTGTCGGTGATGCCGGTGTAGCCCGTGCCGTAACCCTGGGCGTCCTGACCGCTACCCTGATCGTTGTCGCTCAACCCGGTGTAGCCATCACCAGCGCTGCCGCCATAACCTTCGGCGTCTTGATAGGTGCCCTGATCGTTGTCGGTGATACCGGTGTAGCCGGTACCGTAGCCCTGGGCATCCTGGCCGCTGCCCGAATCGTTGTCGCTCAACCCCGTATAGCCGTCGCCGCTACCGCCGCCGCCGTAGCCTTCGGTGTCTTGATAGGCACCCTGATCGTTATCGGTGATGCCCGTATAGCCGGTGCCGTAGCCGGCGGCATCTTGGCCGCTTCCTGCGTCGTTGTCGTTAAGGCCCGTGTACTCCTGGGCAAATGCCGATGATGGCGCCACCACCTTGGTCAACGACCCGCCGAGCACCAGCGCAAGACCGGCGCCGACCCGCGACAGCAGACCGCGGCGGTCGCTCGGCGCCAGAGCCTTGGAGATCGTCTTTGACGTGTTTGTTTTCTCGGTAACGCCAGCGCGTTTCGAGCCGTCTGATGGTTCGGCCATGAATTCCCCCTTTGTCCGGGCACGACAATCGCCGGACTTGGGAACAGGCTAACCTGCCGCCACGGGCCCATCAATCCGCGAGCGCCGCCTGGCCCGGCATCAAGGACGGTGCAAAAGGGCTAGCCGCGTCTCATTCGTTGTTGTGACGCGCCGTTGCTTGTGGATCGAATGGACACGATGCGCGTAACACGGAAGCCGATCGCAACCTGTCGGCGAAGCGATCGTACAGCGAGACCCTAACCGCCGGTGCCGTAGCCCTCGGCATCCTGGGTCGCGCCCTTGTCGTTATCCGTGATGCCGGTATAGCCATCGCCTCGGCCATAGCCCTCGGCATCCTGCGTTGCGCCCTTGTCGTTGTCGGTGATGCCGGTGTAGCCGCCACCGCCCCCTGTGCCGTAGCCTTCGGCATCCTGATTGGCGCCCTGGTCGCTGTCGGTAATGCCCGTGTAACCACTGCCGCCGGAGCCGTAACCCGGCTGATCCTGGTAGGTGCCAGAATCGTTGTCGGTGATGCCGGTATAGCCATCGCCACCGCCGGTGCCGTAGCCCGCGGCGTCTTGATTGGCACCGGCATCGTTGTCGGAATAGCCCGTGTAGCCATCACCACCGCCGGTGCCGTACCCCGCCTGATCCTGATAGGTGCCTTGATCGCTGTCGGTGATGCCCGTGTAGCCACCGCCGCCTGCACCGTAACCCGGCTGATCCTGCGCCGCGCCGGAGTCGTTGTCGGTGATGCCGGTATAGCCATCGCCACCGCCGGTGCCGTAGCCGGCCTGGTCCTGATTGGCGCCTTGATCGCTGTCGGTCAAGCCGGTGTAACCGTCGCCGCCACCGGTTCCGTAACCCGCCTGGTCCTGATAGGTGCCCTGATCGCTGTCGGTTAAGCCCGTATAGCCATCGCCGCTGCCAGTGCCGTAACCCGCCTGGTCCTGGTAGGTGCCTTGATCGCTATCGGTTAAGCCGGTGTAACCGTCGCCACTTCCGCTGCCGTAGCCCGCCGCGTCCTGGTTGGCGCCGGAATCGTTGTCGGACAGACCGGTGTAACCGTCGCCACTGCCACTGCCGTATCCAGCCGCGTCCTGATTGGCACCGAAATCGTTGTCCGACAAGCCGGTATAGCCATCGTTACCGCTGCCGTAACCCGGTGAATCCTGGGCCGCGCCGGAATCGTTGTCGGTCAGGCCGGTGTAACCGTCGTTCTTACCACCGCCGGAGCCATAGCCTGGTGAATCCTGAGCCGCGCCTGAGTCGTTATCCGTGATGCCGGTGTAGTTCTGCGCGCGCGCCGGTGTCGACGACATGACCTTGCCCAGCGCGCCGCCCAGTGCCAGGGCCAAGCCGGCACCGACCCGCGACAAAAGCCCGCGCCGGTCACTCGGCAGAATGCCACCAAGACCTTCCCTGTTCGGCGCTGCGCCTTTCTCGTTACCCTCTTGTCGAAGCCGGCCGGTGGCTTTCTTGGGCATGATCAATCTCCTGGAAAGGCTGCGTTTGATCCCGTGACACCGCTCACAAGGTAACCTGCCGCCCAGAGCGCATCAAACTGCCTGTGCACATCTGTCCAAGAACGCGCCTGGAGCGGAATCACCCGTCTTGATGTCATCGCGAAGCGATTCCACCGAAAACGGGATCTGCTCTAACGGGTCCACGACCGCGGGAACGGCTGTTGGGCATTGCCGGTGCGCAGCTCGGCGAAGTAGGCAAGAATGTTGTTCATCTCATAATCGCCGAACAGGAAGCGGGGCATGCTGGGGTGACGGTCGAAGTGAAACGCGCGCACCAGAACCTGACGATCGGTCACGATTTCGGCCAAATCCTGCTGTGACGGCGTCGAACCGCCGGTTAACAGCCCCATCTCGTCGGAACCGTGACATCGGGCGCAATTTTCTTCGACGAGTTTGTGACCGGCCGTTGCATCACCGCCGGCAATCGAGTTCCAGCCGTCGGCAAACGCGCGGTCACCGGTTGCCGAAAAGCCCAGTATCGCCAGGCAAACCGCCGTGACAGCGGCGATGCGGGAACAAGGGCTGAAGACGAACCGTCGGCATCGACGAAAAGCAATGGGATCGAATGCGTTGGCCATGACGTCAGCGTTCAATTGTTGGAGCTCATCTCAGGCCACCAGATGACGCCATTAACGCGCCAAACACAAGAACCAGATCAAGGTTGGAGTGACGACTGTCATATTCACCGAAAAGTCGTTGTGTTGCCCTAATCACGTCACCGGGCGCTCCTATGTTCAAGAACACGGTGAGACATCATCCGGGGATTGGGAATGCCTTTGTTGACAGACAGTCAGCGTCTCATGCTTTGCGGCGAGCCGACGATCGACCAGCTCCTGGCCGATCCTATCACGCAACAGGTGATGCGGCGCGACGGGATCGACGAAACGGTCGTGATGACCTACGTCAACGACGCCCGCCAACGACTTGGCCGCGAAACCGGCACCGAATCAAGGACGTCGCCGCGGGCCGCGTGATCAGGCCCCTCGCCTGAACCCCTTCAAGCGACGCAGCGTCTACGCCCTCGGCGTCTCGGCAGCAACGGCCGCCGCCGCGACATCGGCGTCGGCGGCGTGGCCCTGCGTGTCGACCATGACGCGCTTGGGCGCGAACTTGATGTCGTTTGCGGCGAAGGCCTCCTGAACGCGGCGGAAGACTTCGCGGCGCAGCACAAACTGTTCGCCCGGTTTGGCCATGAACTTGATGCGGATGACGAACGCACCGTCATCGTCCATGCGATGCACGCCCTGGGATTTGACGGGCTGCAGCAGGTGCGCGCCGAGCTCCGGATCATCCATGATCTGCTGGCCGACCTTCTTGACGACCTTGCGCAGCTTTTCGAGGTCGGTGTCGGAAGGCACCCGCATCTCCAGTTTCATCATCACCCAGTCTCGGCTGAAGTTCATGACCGAGTGGATCTCGCCGAACGGGATGGTGTTGATGGCGCCACGGTGATGGCGCAGTCGGAAAGAGCGGATCGAGATCTTCTCGACCATGCCCTTGGCGACGCCGACATCGATGTACTCGCCGACCCGGAATGCATCGTCGGCCAGGAAGAAGGCGCCGGAGAGAATGTCGCGCACCAGCGTCTGCGCGCCAAAGCCGATGGCCAGGCCGACCACGCCGGCACCGGCAATCAGCGGACCGATGCTGACACCCAGCGACGACAGAATCACCAACGTCACGATGACCGCCAACGTGACCAGGGCAAACTTGCGCATCAGCGGCAACAGCGTCTGGATCCGTGACTGGCCGCCGCCACCGATCTCGCCTTCGACCATCTGCTGCACGTCGATGCCATCGTCCGGCGCGTAATGTTTGATCGTCGCCTTCACCATGCCCCAAATGGCCGAAGCCAGGATCAGCGTTACGACGATATCAAAGAAGGCACCGGCAATGCGCTGGCCGAGGCCGGCGACCAGGAACGACTCCAGGTCAAGACCCCAAAGGTCGGCCAAAAAGATCACGGCCATGATGCCCAGCACGATGCGCATGTTGCGGATCAAGACCGGTTCGATCGCCCGGCCGGCCGTATCCTGAACGGCCTGTTGCGGGTGCGGCTCGATGGTCTCGACCGTCATGCCGTCAGGCGCCTCGGCATCGGCCATGTCCGGCGGCGCGGCCATCGTGGCGTCATCCGGCGGCACCGGTTCGGGCTTCTTTGCCCCTTCGCACAGGCGCCGAATGCCGGCGCGCAGAAACCAGTCGATCATCGGAATGAGCACCAGTAACGCCAGGCTGATCACCGCGGGCACGCCCTGCGGCTCGCCGGTCATCAGGCGTTCGACCATGGTGAACAGCCACAGCCCCAGGATGTAGCAGGTCGCCAAGACGTGCCAGTTCGACGCCAGAAACGCGCGAGCCTGGCTGGGCTCGGTCTCCTCGACGCCGTCATGGCTCAGCATGAAGCCGCGCACGGTCCGCCTGTCCATCCAGACCAGCACGACGACCCAGCCCAGTACGGCCAATGTCAAGACGGCGGCCGTTGCGTGGGACAAGCCCGGATCGTTGTTGATGCCATAGCCGACCAGGAGCGTGCCGAAGTACCAGACGCCGACAATGACGCCGGCGATCCACGTCAAGCGCCGATAGGCCCAGTGCGCGACCGCGTCGGTCAACGGCAGTGGGCGGATCGCTGGCTGGTCGGGACAGAAGAAATCGCGGGCCAGCGCCGTGATCGCCCGAATGACGATGACGGCCCAGAACACCGCCGCCATCGCCTCTCGCGTCGGCTCGTGGTTCTGATAGAAGATAAAGAAGACAATGACCGCGACGATGCCAAAAACGGCAATCGCCACAAGATCAATTATGGCGCGCAGCAAGAAGACGCATAAGCGCTGCACCACCGTTTCGACGTCGCCGGCGTGGGCGAACTGGCTCAGCCGCGTGAACAACCGGCGAAACAGCCATTCGCCGATCGCACCGGCGACCAGAATGATGGCAAGGAACACCAGGATCATCCAGACATGGGACGGCCCCTTGCCGGCCGTCATGTGGTCGATCGCAAATCCGAATATCGTGGGCACGCGCGGCAAGGCATCGACCATGGCGACGGAACCGTCGCGAAGGCGGGCGAGCCCCCTCTCGAAACCTTCAACGGCATTGGCGTCGCTCGCGGCGGCCGCCTCGTCATCCGCCACCTTGTCCAGTTGCTGGATCAGCAGTTCACGCACCTGATCGTCCGACAGGCGCGACAGGAGATCGCGCACATCGGCCCGCGTCAGGTGTTCGGGCAGATTGCTGATCTCCTCGGCGCTGACCGCGTCATCGGCCGTCTGCGCCATCGCCTGAAAAGGCGTGCCGACAGACAACAGCGCAACCACAAGCAGTGGCGCGCCGACCCGACGCCAGAATCTATAGAAAAATGTCATAACCCCTTCGCCCCGATGCGCCTTCTGCCGCATGTCCCCTAGAGCGGATCATGGTTGGATGGAACCGCTTGACGGTTCCATCCAACCATGTGAATCCGCTCTCGATCTATGAGTAGAGCAGGTTCACCTGCATTGACGGAATCGCGAAGCGATTCCATCAAAACAGGATCTGCTCTAGCGGCGTTCCCGCGTCACTCTAGCGCGCGACGGCCTTCATGCCCATCGAAGGGTGGCACCTGTCGCCGGGGCGAAGTTCAAGACATTGTCCCGAACTTCGGTCATAAGAGTTGATCGACAGGTTCTACACGGCCGGGGGCTACGATGCGGCAATTCTTCATCGGCATAGCGGTCGGCGCGGCGATCGCCACGATCGTCTATTCGTCGGCGACGGACCGGATCGTCGCCGCCATCCACAACTTCTGCATCTGAAGGTGCGGCCGATTAGTTTGGCGGCGACCGCGCCTAAGCCGCCAGCTTCAACTCTGCGGCAATCCGCGGATAGAACTGATGCGGCTTGGTCGGCGCGTTCACGGCAGCCTGCTTGACGGCGGCGACCGCATGGACCCAGCGGAAAGGCTCGCGGCAGGCGTGATACTGCTCGTAGGCTGCCTGCTGTAGTTTGTAGCCGTGCATTTCGCTGGCGTCCTCGCGGCAGACCAAACGCGAGGTCAGCCGGAACAGCGCGTCAGCGTCGTAACCCGCCTTGATGTAGCTCTCGGCCAGGCGCGTGACATGGCGGACCTCGTCGGGCGCGACCAATTCGTTGATGCCGACCTCCAGCTTGGTCACGTCAAAGCCGTCGATCGACAGGATGCCTTCCTCGATTTCGCCCAACAGAGCCTTGTCCGACTTTGTGCTGAGATCGCCGGCATCGCTCTGCCACGACCATGACAGCGTGTGATCGAGATAGCGGACCTCATAGGTCCACGGCCAGCCGAGCAGCGCCAGCACCTTGTGACGGAAGCTGATCTCCGGAAAACCGAGCAGATAGCGCCGGATCGACGTTCCCGTGTGGATGTGGACATCGAACGGGTTGTTGGTGTGGGAGCGCAAGAAGACACGCGCACCGCCGATGGAGATCCCTTCCAGCGTCCCCTCAAGCGACAGCCCACGGCCCATGGCGCGCGCGATCGTCTCCGGCAGCGACTGGATTTCATCGACAACGCCGATTTCATCGGCAAGCGCGGCGATGGCGTCGGTTTCGCCGGGTCCGGTCTTCAATGGAATACGGTCCTCGGTGAGTCCGTAGGTTTCGATCATCGCTTCCAGTTCAGGGAAGCGGTGATAGAGCGCGATGCCCTCGTCGATCGAGTCCTGGGTGAACTCGCCGAACGCCGAAAACGAGTGATGGCGCGCCAGGTAGCGCACCGCGGGGCGCAGCAGGATCGGCCCATACTGCCAGCCGATCGCATCAAGCGCGCGGCAGGCATAGCTGGAATAGAGGAAGTAGTGGTCGTCCAGCGTGTTGCGCTTCAGCGACTGGGTCAGCATGCTCTCGATGATCCGGCCCGGCGCCGCCTTTTCGCAGGCCAGCGTCACCGCGCGCTCGGCCAGGCGCGGTTCGTGATCGAACAGCGCCTTCTCCAGACGCGCCAACACGCGATCGGCATCGACATCCCGGTTGAGGTCGTCGAAGGCGACCATGGCGGTCGGCCCCATGGACGGCAGGTGAACGTGTTTGTTGGCCAGCGCGACACACTGCAGGACGGGCAGCAGACGGTCGTCGCCTTCAAGCCGGTCATGCATGCTGCATATCGCGTGAATGCCGGCAATCGGATGGACCGGGCCGCCGTGGTGGTCGGCCGGCAGTTCGCTTGAGCGGGAGACGGCAAGCGCGGCGGCCGTGACAAACGCGCGCGGATCTTCGCCGTCCGCCAGACGCGCGACGGTTCGTTCAACGATCTCGCTGCGCGGCGTGTCCTCGATAAACCGGACCCGCTCCTCGACATCGCCATCAAAAGAAACCAGACGGACCATTGCTGTCTCCTCGCCCGGCCAGCGGCCGGCAAACGGATTGCCTCAACCGTCATGCAGTCTAGTCAAAACGCGCGCATAAGTTGATTGCTATTTTAACAACCAATTGATATCAATTTTGATATGATACGGCATCGCCAGTGGATCCCGTCGACAAGCGCGCTGCTGGCCTTTGAGTGCGCCGCGCGTCACTGCAATTTCAGCCGCGCAGCCGAGGAACTGAACACCTCGCAATCGGCGATAAGCCGGCATATCGCCGGGCTCGAAGCGCGCTTGGACACGCGTCTGTTCGATCGCCACAAGAAACGTCTGCGGTTGACCGCCGAGGGCGAGCAGTTTCATCGCGCCGTCGTCGCGAGCCTGGAGGGTTTGCAGTCGGCCGCGGCCGCCATCGCGCACGCGGCGGGCGGCGGTCAGCTCACCCTGGCCTGCACCCACGAAGTCTCGCACCTCTTCGTTCTGCCCCGCTTTGAAGCGTTGCAGGACGCCGTCGGCGAAAACACGACGGTCCGCGTCATGACCTTTGACTACGACACATTGGAGGCCATGAGCGATCCCCAGGTCGACCTGATCTTCGGCTACCAGGCGACCGGCGTCGAACCGGACGATTATGTCGTGGCCGCGCGTGAGGCCGTCATGCCGGTCTGCTCGCCCGGTTTTGCCGAGGCCCATCGCGAAACGCTCGACGCCGGTCCCGCCGCATGGGGCGATCTGCCGTTCCTGGATCTGACAAAACTCAATCGCGGCTGGTCGACCTGGGGCGAGTGGTTCGACCATTGTGATGCTCCGCCAACGCCACCGCGCTATACCGGATTTGAGAACTACGTCTATTTGTTGGAAGCGGCCGCCGCCGGCCGCGGTCTGGCATTGGGCTGGCTGGGCATGGTCGATCGCTACATCGACGCCGGTACTCTGGTGCCCGTCATCGACGCGCCCGTCGCCTTCAACCGGCCCTTCTACGCGCTCCTGACACGACGCGGCCGCGACCGACCGGTGGCGCGTCAGTGCCTCGCCTTTTTCGACGAAACGGCCGCCGCCTGATCGCGCGGCGCATTGTCCTTCAGCGCATCGACGAACGTTCCGGCGACCAGAGACAACGCGGCTGACCGGCGGGTCACGATCTCGATCGTCGTGTTTACGCGGAACCGCGACGGCATGAGACTGCGCATCAGGCCGTCATCGACCCATTGCGACGCGAACGAAACGGGCAGGTAGCCGACGTAGAGACCGGTCAGGATCATGGAGGCGACGCCCTCGACCTGATGCGCCGTGGCGGTCGACCGGAACGCCGCCGTCAACGGCGAGATCTTCTCCTCGGCGAGGTAGCCACGCCGCACGTAGTCGATGACGTCGTGGTCCCTGGACCGCAGAGGTTTGGACGCTCTGTCGAAGAGCGGGTGGTCGCGCCCGCAATAGAGTTCGAGCGGGTCATCATAGAGCGCGCCATAGGCCAGGCCGGGCCGGTGGTGGTGAAAGACGCCGACGCCCAGCGCGACACGGCCGTCCAGCACCGCCAGCTCGATCTCGTCAGGCGCCAGCACATGGATGTTGATGTGCAGGTCGGGACCGCGTGCCTTGATGTCGTGAAACGCCGCGGTCAGCGGCGAGCGGCTGTCGCTTACCCAGTTGTCGATCACCGCGACGGAGAGTTCGCCGACCAGTTGGCCACTAATCGCGCCGACTTCGGTGCGAAACTCTTCAAGCGCGCCGAACATCTTCTGGCAAGCGCCATGCACCATGCGCCCTTCCTCGGTCAGCCGAAAACCGACCCGGCCGCGCTGGCACAGCCGCATGCCGAGCCGGGTCTCGAGATCGGCCATGTGGCGGCTGATCGTTGACTGGCCCACGTTCAAGGCGACCTGCGCGGCCGAAAAGCCGCCAGCCTCGACCACCGTCATGAAGACCGACAGCAGATGCAGATCGGTCTTGGCGAGCCTGGCAAGAACCAGACCGGACGTCGCGTCGTTACGTGAAGATTTGCTCATCTAAACTTGCTTTCATTGATGTTTTCTCCACCTTTTCGTCGCGCTAGGCAAGCGGTGATGTGGCGACCACGAAAGGAGAAGACCGTGATGGCGCAGGCAGTGGTGAACGGTGGCTGGGGCATCGACAACGACTACGGCCCCTTAAGGGATGTCTTGCTCGGCAAACCGGAGTTCTACCGCTGGGTCGAGGCCGGACCGCTGATCGGGCGGACCCTCGCCAACGCGCACAAGACAGGCGCCTCGTTCGATTTGCAAAAGGCCATGGGGCAGCATGCGGAGATGGTGCGCATCTATGAGGATGCCGGCGTGCGCTGCCACTACCTGGATACCGACGAGACCCTGCACCGCAACTTCTTCGCCCGCGATTCCAGCGCCATGACGCCATGGGGCGCGATCATCTGCCACATGCAGCTCAAATGCCGGCGCGCCGACTATGTCAGCGTCATCAAGTTCTATCAGGAGAACAACATCCCGATCTGGAACTTCGTCACCGCCGGCCACTTCGAAGGCGGCGACTTCGTCATCCTGGAACCGGGCACCGTCCTGATCGGCTATTGCGGCGAGCGGTCCGAACAAGCGGGCTCCGAACAGGTCGCCGGTTGGGTGCGCGACAAGGGTTGGGATGTCGAGGTCGCGCCGATTTCGCGCGAGTTCGTCCACATGGACGGTCTCGTCGTGCCGCTGGCGCCGAAACTTCTGGTCGCCTGCCTCGATGCCCTGGAAGGCTGGGTCGTCGATTGGATGAAGGCGCGCGGTTTCGACTTTGTCGACGTCGACTACGCGGAGGCGAAGAACCTCGGCGTCAACCTGGTGGCGCTCGGCAACGGCAAGGTCCTGTCGATGCAAGGCGCGGCCAAGCTCAACGACCGCATGCGCGACCTGGGCTTTGAGGTCTTCGAGCCCGACATGTCGATGTTCACCCTGGGCGGCGGCGGCGTGCACTGCCTGTCGCAAGCCTTGCGCCGCGATGCCGTCTAGGGCGACGGATCGACGATGGCCACCGTTCGCGTCCGCGCCGGCCGCCTGTGGGACAGCCTGATGCAGATGGCGGCGATCGGCGCCCTGCCCGGCGGCGGGTGCTGCCGTTTGGCGCTGA
>JANQGO010000026.1 GCA_028277285.1 Alphaproteobacteria bacterium
ACCGGCCATGTCGTCGAGCAGGGGGGCGGCCAGGCGCCCGGTGCGTTTCGCAGCCTTTGTGACCGACGCTCCGACGACATGGCCGGTCTGGCCCGCCAAGCTGTCGACATGCCTCGGTTGAAAGCGGACCTCGCCGTCGTCGAGGCAACGGACATAAGCGGTCTTAGGCGAGTTGCCGGCCGACATTTGGAAACGGCCCGTCATAGCCGCCTGGTCGCGACACTGGACGATGTCGGTGACATCGCCTCGCGCCTTGGACCGGCGGAAACGCTGCGCATCCTGCCCCATGTTCAAAGCGCCGCGGAGCTCGGCGGAGTCGCCGCCATGGCCAAGGTGCTGGGCAAGAAGACGCGCGCGGTGATCGAACTGACCGGCAAGACGAGCCTGCGTCTCTTCAAGCGTGGTTGGCCGTTGATGCGCATTCTTGTCGCGGCGCTCTATGGCGTCTTGGCGTCGATCCCCGGCTGGATCGCGTGGCGCCTGACGCGCCGCCTCGCCCGCTTTGCCTATCTTCGATGGGTCCGGCCGGCGCCCGCTTAACGGGCCCCTTCACAGATCGACGCGATGCGTCCACCATAGGTATAGAAAGGGGGCGGGATGGTCCACGCAGCGCCGATCGGCGGACCGTCTGCAGAGGCGATCCATGGGAAGCATCCGTCATGCTGATGGGGGCTCTGCTCGTCTGGTACGTGCTGACCTTTGGCGCGGTAATCTTCGTCATCTGGGACCAGGCAACGAACACACCCTCGGTCGGTGTCATGAAACTGGCCTGGGTGCTGGTCATCCTCTACACCGGACCGGTCGGCCTTTTCGTCTACCTGCTGAGCTGCCGCCAACCCCTGCCCGGCTCACACGACGCCTTCATCGCGCCGCACTGGAAACAGACGATCGGATCGATGGCGCACTGTCTGGCCGGCGACGCCACCGGCATCATTATCTCAGCCGCCATCGTCTACCACTTCATGCTGCCGAACGGCATCGATTTGATCATCGAGTACCTGTCGGCCTTTGTGGTCGGCTTGCTGGTTTTCCAGGCGCTGTTCATGAAATCCATGTTCGGTAGCTACTGGGTCGCTGTCAGAAAGACTTTCTTCGCCGAGACCGTCTCGATGAACATGGTGATGTTCGGCATGATCCCGACCATGGTTATCCTGATGCACGTGGTGCCCGACGGCGACAATCCCTGGAACCCCGCCTTTTGGGGCGTCATGTCGATGGCAACCCTGATCGGCGGCGTAACCGCTTATCCGATCAACGCCTGGCTGGTCGGCAAAGGCTACAAGCACGGCATGATGACGGCGCCATCTGCCGACGAACCAGAGACGACGATGGGTGGTCATGGTGAGCACGCCGGTCATGGCATGAGCGGCCACGAGCACCATGGCGAGACCGGGCATGAGGCGCACCATCACGGCGGTCATGCGGGTAGCGGTGGGCACCATCACGACGGCGGCATGCCCGAACCTAGCGGTGCCACAGTCGTCTTCGTCTCGGTGGGTACGTTTGTGTTGATGCTGGCTGCCGCGGCGGTCGCATCGCTGTTCGCACCGATTTCGTTCTAGACACGGAAGGGGACATCAAGCCATGGCCTTTGTCGCGCTGGTGACGCTACTTGCTCTCGGTTTCTATATGTTCCTTGCGGCGCGCACGGCGCAGCACCGCGGCAAAGCGGGCATCAAGGCGCCGGCGACGGTCGGCGACGAAGCGTTCGAGCGCGCCTTCCGCATTCACCAGAACACCGCCGAGCAGATGCTGTTCTTCCTGCCCAGCATGTGGATCTGCGGCTACTTCGTGACGTGGACCTGGGCCGGCATCGGCGGCCTCGTTTGGATCGCCGGGCGGGTGCTCTACGCCATCAGTTACAAGAAGAATCCGCCGAGCCGCGGGCCGGGCTTTTTGATCGCCTTCGCGGCGGCCTCGATTTTGTGGCTGGTCGGTCTGATCGGCGCTTTGTCTGCACTGTAGAGGAGCCTATGCTCCGGTCCGACAGGATCGAGGACCGAGAGCACCATGACAGCGTTTCCCCACCTCTTCTCGCCGATCAAGGTCGGCCCGGCGACCTTCAAGAACCGCGTCTTCTCGACCGGGCATATGACATGCCTGCTCGACGATTGTCTGCCCGATGATCGTTTTGTCGCCTATCACGAGACCCGTGCGAGAGGCGGCGCCGGTCTGATCATCACCGAGGCGGCGGCGGTCCATTGGACCTCCGGCCACCGCAATCTGAACGCCGGCGCCGATGCCTGCATTCCCGGCTACCAGCGTACGGCCGACGCCGTGCACGCCCACGGCTGCGCGATCTTCGGGCAGCTCGGTCACGGCGGCGTCTACGGCGTCGGCACCACCGACGGGTCGCTGGGCGTGCCCTATGGTCCCTCCGAATACGCCGCGGAGCGCTCGCATATGGTGTCTCGGGCACTGTCATCGGCCGAGATCGCCGATCTGGTCAAGGCCTATGGCGCGGCCGCCGCGCGCATGAAGCGCGCGGGTCTGGACGGTATCGAAATCCTGTCGAGCCACAGCCTGCTGCCGGCGCAGTTTCTGAATCCGCATATCAACCGGCGCACCGACGCCTATGGCGGCAGCCTGGAGAACCGCATGCGGTTTCTGCGCGAGGTCATCGCGAGCGTGCGCGATGCGGTCGGCGGCGATCGGGTCGTCGGCATGCGCATCTCCGGCGACGAAATGCACACCGAAGGCGGCGACCCCGACGAGTTGATGGAAGTCTGCCGCATCATCGGCAACGAAGGCGGTGTCGACTATGTGAATGTCATCGCCGGCTCGATGATCGCGCTCAAAGGGTCGATCCATGTGGTGCCGCCGATGAACATCGAACACGGCTATCTCGCGCCCATGGCGCACAGCGTCAAAAAACTGGTCGATGTCCCGGTCTTCGTCGCCGGGCGCATCAACCAGCCTCAGGAGGCCGAGAAGATCATCGCCGGTGGCCAGGCCGACATGTGCGGCATGACCCGCGCGCAGATCTGCGATCCCGACATGGCGAACAAGGCAAAGGAAGGCCGCACCGACGATATCCGCGCCTGCATCGCCTGCAATCAGGCCTGTATCGGCCACATGCAGGTCGGCCTCGGCATCTCCTGTATTCAGCGTCCGGAGACCGGCCGCGAGATCGACTACGGCGAACGCCAGCCCGCCGCCGAGCCGCGCAAGGTGATGGTCATCGGCGGCGGTCCGGCGGGTATGAAAGCGGCCGCGGTGGCCGCCGAACGCGGCCATGACGTGACGCTCTATGAGGCGACCGGCCAGTTGGGCGGCCAGGCGCAGCTGGCACAGATGCTGCCCGGCCGCGCGGAGTTCGGCGGCATCATCACCAATCTCACCCGCGAGATGGAATTGGCCGGCGTGACGGTCGTGAAGAACACGAGCGTCGACATGGCATTGATCGGGCAGGAGGCGCCGGACGCTGTGGTTCTGGCGACGGGCGCCATGCCCCGCCGGCCCGAGATCGAAGGCGCGGACGAGGCCCATATCGTCGATGCCTGGGCCGCGCTCAAAGGCGAGGCCAATGTCGGCAGCCGTGTGGTCGTCGCCGACTGGCGGTGCGATTGGATCGGGCACGGCATGGCGGAAAAGCTGGCGCGCGACGGCTGCACGGTGACGCTGGCCGTCGACGGCTACATGCCCGGCCAGCGCATCCAGATGTATGTTCGCGACCGCTGGGTCGGCGAACTACACAAGCTGGGTGTCGAGATCGTGCCCTACGCCCGCCTGTTCGGCGCCGATGCCGACAGTGTCTATCTGCAACACGCGACGTCCGGCGAACCGATCATTGTCGACGAGGTAGACACGCTGGTCACCTCGCTGGGCCATACGTCCGTCGACGCGCTGGCCGAGGCCCTGGAGGAATGGCCCGGGGACCTCTTCATGGCCGGCGACTGCCTGAGCCCCCGTACCTGCGAGGAAGCGGTTCTGGAGGGTTTGAAGGCCGGCGTGGCAGTTTGATTGCGGTTGATTAGCGTTACGCGGTTGCAGACTTATGGACACATTCTGCGCTATCGCTCTTCCTTGTCGTCTGACCTCTCCGTCTCGTCCGGCTCCTCCAGCGGTTCGGCGCTCTTCGAGTAGTTCATGGTCTCCTGCGACACCGCGCCGCCGGAGACGATGAAGGTCATCGCCTCGTCGAAGGTCCAGGTTGTCGAGATGACGCGGTCGACCGGCACGATTTCCAGATAGCCGCTGGTCGGGTTGGGCGTGGTCGGCACATAGACGGCGGCGAGTTCGTCGCCCGTGTCGGCGTCCTTCAAGGTCTTGGTGACAAAACCGACCGCCTTCATCTCCGGTGACGGGAAGTCGATCAGGACAACCCGCTGGACGCCGTCGGGTTTTTGCTTGAGCGCACCGAGCAACTGGCTGACGGCGCCATAGATCGTCTGAACCAGCGGGATGCGCTGCATGAGGGTGTCGAAGGCGCCGATCAGCCGGCGCCCGATCACCAGGCTCGCGAGAACGCCAAGCAGGTAGAGCAGCACGATCACCATGAAGACCGAGAGCGCCGGCACCAGCCAGGGCTCCAGGAGGAAGTCCGCGATGTCGGGGCTGACCCGGCGGAAGGAGCGCGCCAGACCCTGTGCCAGCGGCTGGCCGATCTGGGAGAGTAGGCGGAACAGGAACGCCAGGACAAACCAGGTCACCATGAGGGGAATGGCCGTCAGAAGCCCGGTCAGCAGATGGCGCCTAATCCGGGCGGTCAGTTTGGGTCTTGTCTCAGCCTTCGCGTTTTCGGCCACGGGGCGGTCTCCTTGGATGCCTGCGTCAGCGCGCGCCGATCATACAGTTTTCGGCCGGGATCAGCAGCCTAACGCCCTGCACGGACTATCTTTCTGCCGCATCAACCATCATGATGCCGCCACGTCGATCAACTGACCTGGATAGAACGACCATGCGGGTGCTGATGACGGGCGCGGCCGGCCACATAGGTGGTGTTCTGCGCGACAAACTGGCCGGTCGCTACGACCTGCTGCGCCTCAGCGACGTCGTCGATATGCCGTCCACCGGTCCGGGCGAAGAATTCGTCAAGGCAGAGCTGTCCGATATGGCGGACGTGCGGACGGCCATCGAGGGCATGGATGCCGTGGTCCATCTGGGCGCCATACCGAGTGAGGATTCGTGGGAGAAAATCCTGCCCGCGAACATCGTGGGCACCTACAACGTCTTCGAGGCCGCGCGCGAGGCCGGTGCGCGCCGCATCGTCTTCGCCAGTTCCAATCACGCGATCGGTTTCTACCGCCGCGATCATACGATCGACGATCAGGTACCCCAGCGCCCGGACACCCGTTATGGCCTTTCCAAGGCCTTCGGCGAAGACATTGGCAGCCTCTATGTCGATAAACACGGCTTTGACGTCATGGCGATGCGCATCGGATCGTTCCAACCGGAACCGCAGGACGCCCGGCAGCTCTCGACCTGGCTGAGCTATGGCGACATGGCGCGCCTGGTCACGACCGGCCTCGAGGCGCCGAGCCTGGGTATGGCCATCGTTTACGGCATCTCGCGCAACACGCGTTCGTGGTGGGATAACCGGCGCGCGTTCGAACTGGGCTACGATCCCCAGGACAACGCCGAAGACTTCGCCGACCGCTTGTTGGCCGCCGACCCGCCCGAACCCGGCGGCCGTGTCGCGCACACCCTGCAAGGCGGCATCTTTCCGGAGATGGAGTACGGCGGCGATCCCGATCGTCTCTAACGCGAGCCGTGCCGCAAGTCAGTTGACGCCTGTTGCCGCGCCGAGCGTCGTACCGAGCTCGCCGTTAATCACAACGTCGGCGATTTCGTCTAGGTCAGTCGCTTCGCGGTTGACGATCACCAAGGTCGCGCCGTTCCGTTTGGCCAGCATCGGGAAACCGGCGGCCGGGAACACGACAAGCGATGAGCCGAGGACGATGAAGAGGTCGGCCGCGAGCGTGGCCTGTTCGGCGCGTGCCATTTGATCTTCCGGCATCGCTTGTCCGAATGAAATCGTCGCGAGCTTGACGATACCGCCGCAATAGTCGCAGGTCGGCGGCGCTTCCTCCGCCTCGAAAACCGCTCGGACATGATCGAGCTCATGGTGCGCGCCACAATCCAGGCACTCGGCATAGGTCGCGTTGCCATGCAACTCGATCACCTTGTCCGCCGGCACGCCGGCGTTTTGATGGAGGCCATCGATGTTCTGGGTGATGACATGGCTGACCTTCTCCCGGCGGACAAGATGGGTGACGGCGCGGTGGCCGCGGTTCGGCTCGGCCTTGCCCAACTCACCGCGCAAGGAGAAATGACGCCGCCAGTACTCGCGTCGCGCCTCTTCCGACGCCATGAATTCATCGAATTGTATCGGTTTGAATTTGGTCCAAATGCCGCCGGGGCTGCGGAAATCCGGAATGCCTGACTCCGTGCTGATGCCGGCGCCGGTGAAGACGACAGCCTGAGCACTCGCATCCAGCAGGGAACGTAGCGTCTTGATCTCGTGATCCAGGCTGTCGGTCATGACGGGCGTCCAGGCATCATGTTCAGTCGAACTTGTCGCGGCCGCCGAAATCCCGCAGGGCATCCATGTCCCTGACGTGAATGTAGCCCCCGGCGGACCCGATCATACCTTTGTGCTCCAGAAGCTTGAGGCCCTTGTTGATGCTCTCCCGTGTCGCACCTAGCATCTGGCCAAGGCTCTCCTGCGACAGCCTGAGATCGATCAAGAGGCCGTCATCGGTTTCGCGGCCGTACTGGTCGCTCAGCACCAGCAAACGTTTGGCCAGACGATGAGGAATGTCCAGGAAGATCGTGTCTTCGATGATGTCGCTGGTCCAGCGCAGACGGTCGCATAGAACACCCATTAGACGAATGGCGAGCCGGGGGTGTCGCTCAAGGAAGTTCAGAAAGTCCGGGCGTTCGACACAAAGGAGCTCGCTCTCGTCCAAGGCAACCGCGTTGGCGGTACGAGGTTTGCCGTCCAACAGCGCGATTTCGCCCAAGACATCGCCGACCTTCAGCATGTTGAGAAGGATGGACTTGCCGGATTCCGATTCCGTGGTGATGCCGACCCGGCCACTGATGATCGCGAAAAGGCGGTCACCGGGATCAGCCTTCTGAAAGATCACGCGGTCGGCGGGATAGGTCTGGATGGTGGCAAGCCCGAGGAACTCGTCCATCTCGTCGGGCTCTAACTGGCCCAGAAGCTCGTTGCGCCGGAGCGCCTCAAGGTCAACACGTGTCTTCACGCGATCGGTCACGCCGTCATCCACACTCATCTTGGGGATGCGCATGACATGCGGGACCATCTCGCGGCCCGCTGCCCGCCCCCCACGAACAGCAATGTCAGAGTGTCACGCCGCCTGTCCGCGAACAAGCAGAACCGCGTGACAAAGGCGTGGTCAGCCCTTTCGATAGGGCGTCCATTGCGTCAGGCTATGTCAGCAAGCGCAGATCGTTCGTCGGCTAATGGTCCGCGTCCTTAAGAGGCGTCCTGCGCGACCGTGCGGATGGCCCTGTCCCACAGCGTCGTGTACTCGAAGTGGTAGCGCACGTCTTTCGGCGGGGTGTCGGCCTTGAGCTGCTGACGCATGGTGCGCAGCAACAGGATCGCGTCATCACGCTTTTGGTCGGCCCGTCCGGTCTGCAGCCAGAACGAAAACGCGTCGACCTCGCGCCGGTCGATCGCGTATTCGCGCGCCAGTTCGAACAGGTTGGCGTAGCTGCGGTCCTTGTAGGACAGCGTCTTGGCCAACTCTTCCAGCCGCCTGTGGGTCGCTTGACCGATGACGTGATGGTGCAACGCATCCGACAGCGTGCGCCGGATGTTGACCATGGCTTCCGACAGCGCGGGGTAACCCAACTCCGCTGGGCCGTGGATCACGGCGACCTCGTCATCGTCTTCGATGAGCCCGTCGCGATAGGCCTCGAACACGGCGCCGATGCCGACCATGCCGAAGGGGTGGAGCTCAGCGGCGCGAAGCGCGCCCATGCTGGAGGCACCATAGACATGCACGCCATGTGTCATGGCGAACAGGATTTCCTTGTGCCAGACGCTCGGCACGTTCTCGAAGTAACCGTCGATGATGCCGATCGCGCGCGGTTTGTCGTTCGCGACAAGCCGCGTGATGTCGCCTTCCGACACCGGCGGCATGAATGTCGCGTCGATCTCCTTGCGGGCATCCTCCAGAGTGATCGAGGGCCCGATGAACACGCGAACGCTCATGTCCGCCTCTTCAGAAGCTTGCGGGCACGCTCGCCAGGTACGTATTTCGGCGAATGGTCCATGCCT
>JANQGO010000030.1 GCA_028277285.1 Alphaproteobacteria bacterium
GCTGGCGTCGTTGAGATGCAGTTTCTCGAGGGACGAGCGCAGGTCGTCATAGTCGGCGGCGTCGACCGGAAACAGCCCGCAGAACACCACCGGCACGGAAGGCCTGAACCCGGGCAGGGCCTCGTCGGCGGGGCGCTTTTCCTCGGTGATGGTGTCGCCGACCTGGGTGTCGGCCACGGTCTTGATGGAGGCGGTGACGTAACCGACCTCGCCGGGGCCGAGCTGATCCACCTTCTGGTTCTTCGGCGTGAAAACCCCGACCTGCTCGATCTGATGGACCGTGCCAGCGGCCATCATGCGCACCTTCATGCCCTTTTTGATGACGCCGTCGCGCACCCGGACCAGGATCATGACGCCCAGATAGGCGTCGTACCAGGAATCCACCAGCAGCGCTTTCAAGGGTGCGTCCGCGTCGCCCTCCGGGGCGGGCAGGCGCTCGACCAGGGCCTCCAGCACATCCTCGACGCCCTGACCGGTCTTGGCCGAGATCAGCACCGAATCCTCGGCGTCCAGGCCGATGACGTCGGTGATCTGGCGCTTGATGCGCTCGGGCTCGGATGCCGGCAGGTCAATCTTGTTCAGAACCGGGACGATTTCGTGGTCGTTGTCGATGGCCAGATACACATTGGCCAGGGTCTGGGCCTCGACGCCCTGGGTCGAATCGACGACCAGGAGCGAGCCTTCGCAGGCCGCCAGGCTGCGGCTAACCTCGTAGGAAAAGTCCACATGGCCGGGCGTGTCGATGAGGTTGAGCTGATAGGCCGTGCCGTCCTTGGCCTTGTAGTCGAGCCGCACCGACTGCGCCTTGATGGTGATGCCGCGCTCGCGCTCCAGCTCCATGGTGTCGAGCACCTGTTCACGCATTTCGCGGTCGGAAAGCCCGCCGCAATACTGGATCATGCGGTCTGCCAGGGTCGATTTGCCATGGTCGATATGGGCGATGATGGCAAAGGTACGGATAAACGCCAAGTCGGTCATGGGGGCGCCTTTTAGAGCATTTTGCGTTCGGATGGAATCAATTCCGGTCGCCCCGGGTCAGCCAGCGGGCGCGCTGCCGTTTCATCCAGGCCTGGGCCTTATGCTGGCCGATCCGCAGCGCCGGATAGCGGTTGCCGAGGCGCATGCGCCACAGCCGCACCCGGGGCGAGGCCACGGACAGCAGCGCCGCGCCGACAAACAGGAAAAGCACCCCTTGAAGGATCGGCAGGAACAGGCCGAACACACCGAGCACGACGAAGAACCAGCCGCCGATCAACAGCAGCAACCGCCGCATTTCCGAGGTCAAGCGCTTCATGGGAACGAGAATGGCGGTTGCGCGGCGACGAGGCAAGGGGGCCAAAACGGCCCCCTTCATTCCACCCGCTCGGACCGTGGAAGGCGTCAGTTCCCGATCCACTCGCAGATTTCGCAGGAGCCGAGCGGACAGGCGGTGCAGCCGTCGTCGCAGTTGGTATCGGTCTTGACGATACGGACCTTGTTCTTGCTCTCCCACACCGCCAGCATGCCGCGCAGGGCCGGCTCGTCGATGCCGAAGTGATGGGCCAGACCGGCCACCGGCGCCCGGCGGGTCTCGGCGAGATAGTCGCGAAGTTCCGACAGGATCATGCCGTACCTTCCGCTCCGGTTTGCGCCGAGGCGCGCAGGGCGAGACGGGCCTCGACGGCGCGGCCGTAAACGCGCATGCCATAGATGACGCCGATGACGGCGATCGCAATGGCGCCGAGCCACATGATGGCACCGGTCGGATTTTGGGTGAAACGCGCCACCTGATAAGTGCCGACCGCGGCGATCCAGGCGAAGCCGAAGGTCCAAAGGCTGACGAAGGTGGCCCAGCGACCGCCGATTTCACGCACGACGGCGCCGATGGCGGCCACGCAGGGCGTGTAAAGCAGCACGAACAGCAGATAGGCGAACGCGCCGGCGGACCCGTCGAACCGGTCCGACATGGCGCCGAAGGTGCCGGTCGAGACGCCCTGTTCCTCGGCGGCCGTGTCGACGGAACCGACATCGCCGATGTTCAGTCCCAAAGGATCGAGCAGGAAATCGCCGATGCCGCCGAGATTCTCGGGCACGGACATGGCAGCCTCGCCGAGGCCGGCCAGAAGGTCATAGGGTTCCTCCTCGGCCGCGGCTTCGCCGCTGGCGATGGCTTCCTCGGCGGCGAGACCGGAATAGAGCGCGTCCAGCGTGCCGACCACGGCTTCCTTGGCGAAAACGCCGGTGAAGATGCCGACCGTCGCCGGCCAGTTGTCGTCCTCGATGCCCATGGGCTCGAAGACCGGCACGATGGCACGGCCGATGGCGCTGAGGCTGGAGTTCTTGCTGTCCTGATTGCCGAAGGAGCCGTCGGTGCCCAGGGAATTGAGGAAACTTAGCGCGATGACGACGACGACGATCACCTTGCCGGCGCCGAAGACGAAGGACTTCAGCCGGTTCCAGGCGTTGATCAGAACGCCGCGCGGCCGCGGTATG
>JANQGO010000113.1 GCA_028277285.1 Alphaproteobacteria bacterium
AGCGGCACGCCGTCCAGCGGTCCGCGCCGTTGTCCTGCCTGGGCGCGCCGCCGCGCCGCCCCGGCCTCGGCGCGGGCGCGTTCCGGCGTCAGGCGCAGATAGACCAGGTGATCGGGATCGTCCGCGGCGATACGGTCGAGGAAGTGCTCGGTCAGCGCCACCGGGTCGATCGCCCCGCTGGCGATGCCCGAGCCCAACGCCAAGGCCGTCATGTCATGCCAAGCCTCGGCCATGGTTTCTCTCCCCGGTATGGAAACGGCTGAAGGGCGTCGCGGACGCGGCACCCGATGCGGCTACCCCTGGTTAGTTCTATCGCGCGAGCGTGACAAGAGCCGCTTCAAGGGTCGCCTTGCCGTAGTAACTGTAGAGCACGGCGAGCGCGATCAGGCACTCTTCCTTGCCGGTGGCCGGTGCGCCGGTGCGGATTGCTTCATCTATATCGGCGCGGATGCCGGCGAGATCGCGATCCAGCGGCAGTGGATCAAGCACGCCGCACATCTCGATGACCGCGCCGATTTGGCTCTTGTCGATGGAGCCGGCCATGTCGCCCAGAAACTTCTTGTCCGCGACCGGCCCGCGAATGGCACCGCCAAGGTCCTTGACCGACTTCCTCAACACCTTTTCGCCGACCACGTTGAGCATGAGAAGGCCCAGATTGAAGGCCTTGACCTCGTCCTCCATGGTCGACGAGTCAAGGGCTTCGACATCCTTGGTGACCCGGTGCTGCTCGGCGATCGACACGTTCTGCATCAGCGCGAAGCAATAGAGGGTCAGGGCTTCTTTGGCGCGCGAGAACGACACGCCTTTCATGATCCCGCGTACCATTTCCGATCGCGGCACCGCGCGCTGACGGTCGCAGGCGCGGTCGGCGGCGTCCATGATGACCTGCAGGATCGCCGCCGGGCCTATGGCGACGTTGGTGCTGTCGATCTGAAGGGTGAAAAAGGCGCTGCGGAAAAACGCCATGGCGCCGAAGCCGGCGACGAATACCTGGGCGACCGGCTCGGGGAAACCCGACGCGCTGATCCAATCGGGCCCGGCGATCTCGCGGATCAGCCACAGCGCTAGGGCGGCGGCCACCGCGTTCGTCAGCACATAGATCCAGCCGGGAATGGTCGCGAACGGGGCTTGCGGTTTGTCACGGTAACGCGCCGCCAGTTCGGCGACGCCGACAAGCAGACCCAGCAGCGCGACGCCCAGATAGGTCAAGATGCTCGATTGTGGATTAAGCAGGACATCGCGAAACGCAATGCCGACGAAAACGCCCAGAACGAGCACGGCAAGGCCGAACACCACGCTTGCCGAGACGTATGGACGGGCCCCCCTGTCCGCCATAAGTGTCTCCTTGTTTCTAGGAGACGGCCTCGAAGCGCTCGCGGCCGTTCTGTTCCGACTTCAGCTTAATCCGGTTCGACTTCTGCAACGCATCAAGGATGGGTCGGGCCGTGTCGAAGTCGAGCCCGAAGCGGCGCATGATCTCAAGATAGGTCATCGCCTGCTGCTTGACGGCTTCGACGATCTCGTCGTCGGTCACCTTCTTTTCGTCTTCGGTCTGCGGCATCTTGGTTTGCGCCGATGCCGGGCGATTGGCCGTCTGCAAGGTGTCTAGAAACAGTTTGTAGTTAACGCCACTGGACATCATGTACTCCTTGAACCGTCGCTTCCGCTGGTATCGACGGCGCTTTGTGGCCCCGCTGGGACTGATCGTAAGGCATCGTCTCAGCTTCTACATATGATAGATGACCGCCATGCCAAGGCCAATCCCATGACGACGCCATCAGATTCACGCTGCGAGATCGCCATTGTCGGCGGCGGCCTGAACGGCCTGACCGCGGCCGTGGCGCTGGCCGGCGCAGGGTTCGACATCGTTTTGATCGACCGGCGTGATCCCCGCGAGACGCTGGATGCCGGCTTTGATGGCCGCGTGTCATCGATTGCCTGGAGCTCCAAGGTCATGCTGGAGATCATGGGCGTCTGGCAAGGCGTCGCCGACGAGGCAGAGCCGATCCTGGAGATCCGGGTTTCCGACGGCAACGCGCCGCTTTTCCTGCACTATGACCACCGGGATATCGGCGACCATCCGCTTGGCTTTATCGCCGAGAACCGCACCTTGCGCCGTGCCCTGATCGACCGGATCGCGAGCCTCGACACCGTTCAGATCAAGACGCCGCATGGTGTGGCGGGGCTGGAGCGCGGGCCCGAAACCGCCACCCTCAGCCTCGACGACGGCAGTCAGGTCAGCGCGGCATTGGTGATCGCCTGTGACGGCGCCGCCTCGCCGGTCCGCGATATGGCGGGCATTCGCCATATCCGCCACGCCTATGGCCAGACCGGGATCGTGACCACCGTGCTGCACGAGCGCCCTCACCGCAGCATCGCGCACGAACGTTTTCTGCCCGCCGGTCCGTTCGCCATTCTGCCGCTGCCCGGCAACCGCGCGTCGCTGGTGTGGACCGAGGCCGACGACATCGCCGAACGTATCCTGGCGCTCGACGACGCGGCGTTTCTCGAGGAGCTCATGTGGCGCTTCGGCGATTTCCTCGGCGCCGTCGAGCCCGTCGGGCCGCGCTGGTCCTATCCGCTCACCCTGGTCCACGCGGAGCGTTATGCGGACCACAGGCTGGCGTTGGTGGGCGATTCCGCCCATCTGATCCATCCGATCGCCGGCCAGGGCTATAACCTCGGCCTGCGCGATACGGCGGCTCTGGCGGAGGTGCTGACCGACCGTCGTCGCCTGGGCCTGGAACCCGGCCACAGCGACGGGCTTGAGCGTTACGCCCGCTGGCGGCGGGTCGACAACCTGATGCTGATCGCCGTCACCGACAGTCTTAACCGTTTGTTCTCGAACGATCTGGCGCCGATCCGGCTCGCGCGGGACGTCGGACTGGCCGCCGTTAACCAATTGCCGCCTCTCAAAAAGCTTTTCATGCGCCACGCGATGGGAACCGTCGGCCATCTGCCGCGCTTGCTGCGTGGCGAGGCACTCTGACAGGGCATCGCTAACTGTCTGATAACGTACACTAATGACGATTTGATCAGTCGTTACCAATCGAAATGAGCAGCCTCATTACCGATTAGGGCGCGTGCGTTCGCCGATGAGCGGCACGGCCGGCCGGATAAATGTATCCAAAGTGTTATCGCGACACGGCCGACCCCCACGAAACCCCCGCGCCGCGATGAAGATTAAGCATCACAGACCTCCTTGATGCGCCCAGCGGCCCACCCAGCCAACCGGCGTATCGCAGATCAGGACCGGAACCCGAACCTCCCCCGACCCCAAACCCCACCGGTTCTGATCTCTTTCTAGACGCCGCTCCCGGCCCCAAGGGAGCGGCGTCATTTTTTTGACCGCCGGGTTTGACCTTCCAGTCGCGGGAGGCCCTAGCGTGATGCCCTCGACAAGGCTTGAAGGAACAGAGGTCATGGTTTTTCGTCTCGGCGCCGGCGTGTTGGCGTTGGCTGGAGCGGTTCTAAGCGCTGTCGCCGCCCTGTCGGGGGAGCACGAAGTCGACGTGGTCGTGCCGTCTTTGGCGGGCCCGGCGCTCGAAGGCCAAGCCGTGTTCGCGCAGCACTGCGCCGAATGCCACGGCGCGGCCGCCGGCGGGACCGAAAAGGGTCCGCCTCTGGTCCATCCGATCTACAACCCCGGCCACCACGGCGACATGGCGTTTGTCCTGGCGGCGCAGCAGGGCGTGCGCGCCCATCACTGGGGTTTCGGCGACATGCCGGCGGTGCCCGATGTCACGGAGAAGGATCTTTTTCTCATCATTCGCTATGTCCGCACCCTGCAGGAGGCCAACGGGATTGAGTAAACCCGGGCGTTCTCGGCACCAGGCCTTGACCTTCCAGTAACTGGAATATCCATGTTATGCGTGTTTCGGTGACCAGAGTGGCCCGGACGAGGGTCAAGACACGCGGCTAGCGAGAACCTTTCCATGAACGGCATCACGATCGGTCAGGCGGCCGAGTACTCAGGCCTGCCGGCAAAGACCATCCGCTTTTACGAGGAAATCGGCCTTGTCGAGCCCGCAAAGCGGACCGAAAGCGGCTATCGCGTCTATTCCGACGCGGACCTCCATGTCTTGCGCTTTGTGGAGCGGGCGCGCCGTCACGGCTTCAGCGTCGACGAATGCCGTCAACTGCTCGCCCTTTACCGTGACGACGACCGCTCCAGCGGCGAGGTCAAGGCGCTGACCGAAAAGCGCATCGCCGATATCGACGCAAAGATCACCGAACTGAAGGCCATGCGGCGGACCTTGTCCGATCTGGCGGCCCGCTGCCACGGCGACGGGCGGCCGGCGTGTCCAATCCTCGACGACCTGGCCGAAGGCAGCGGCGATGAATGACGTCCACGCACACGGCTGCGGTGGGCACACCGTCAGTTCGGCCGCGTCCGCGCGGGATGTGCCAGGAGCCACTTACACTTGCCCCATGCATCCGGAGATCATCCGCGATGAGCCCGGCGACTGCCCGATCTGTGGCATGGCGCTTGAGCCGATGGCGGTGACCGCCGAACAGCCGCCCAATCCGGAGCTGATCGATTTTACCCGTCGTTTCTGGATCGGTCTGGTGCTCGGTCTGCCGGTATTCCTGCTCGAGATGACGGCCCATGTCGGCATTCCGGTGCACGATGTGATCGATGCGCAGACGTCGCAATGGATCCAGGGCGCGCTGGCGACACCGGTCGTCCTGTGGTGCGGCCTGCCGTTTTTCCAGCGTGGCTGGCGTTCGATCGTTACCTGGCGTCTCAACATGTTCACGCTGATCGCGATCGGCACCGGCGCGGCCTATGTCTACAGCGTCTTTGCGCTGTTCTTCCCGGA
>JANQGO010000143.1 GCA_028277285.1 Alphaproteobacteria bacterium
CGCCCGGACTCCATCGTTCCGGATGGCAAGACGCTCACCGATCGTGTGCAGATGTACGGCCAGGGCCGCATCAACTTCGATGCGCGCACCTCGACCGAATACGGCACCGTGCGTGCCTTCGTCGAAATGCAGGCCGGTGACGACGACCGTCGTACCGGTGGTTCGTTCAACCTTCGTCATGCCTTCGTTCAGTTCGGTAACTGGACCTTCGGTAAGACCTGGTCGACCTTCCTGCACCTCGACTCGTCGGCTTCGACGACTGACCCGTACGTGATCATCGGCGACAACTTCATGCGCCGGAACCAGATCCGCTACACCCAGTCGTTCGGAAACGGCTTCTCGGTCTCGGTCGCCCTGGAAGACCAGGAGTACAACGACCCGACCGCGCTCGTCTCGCCGTTCAGCTTTATCCCGGGCACGCCCTATGGCGTGGTCAACGACCGCAGCTCGATGCCTGACGTCGTCGGTCACGTCCGTGTCGATGGCGACTGGGGTAACGCACAGCTCGCCGGTGCGCTGCACAACAACAAGTTCCGCATGGTCAACCCGATCACCGGTACGGCGCCGTCGTTCAACTCCGGTCAGCAGACGGATGAGGAACTGGGTTGGGCGGCTCTGTTCGGTCTGGTCATCAACACCCCGTCCGTGGGTGATGGCGACTTCTTCGCCTTCAAGGCGATCTACACCGACGGCGCGCACCAGTACTTCCAGGACAGCCTTGCCGGCTCGTCCAACGTTGTCTGGGGCACCTGCAACCTGACCAACCCGGCTGCGGGCGGCTGCATCGTCGACTCCGTGACCACCTGGTCGGTTCTGGCCAGCTTCACGCATAACTGGACGCCGACGTTCAACACGACGCTTGGTGGCGGTTATGGTGAGGTCGAGCTGCCGAACACGCTGATCGGCGCCTCGCTGGTTCCGCTCAACACGTTCCCGGTCGACTCCAACAACGAGTTCTGGGAAGTCTATCTCGACTTCGCGTGGACCCCGGTCCCGCGGACGACGTTCGCCTTTGACATCGTTTACGGCAACGCCGACTACGGCTGGGCCCAGAGCGGTGGCTGCGTCGGTCCGGTCGCACTTTGCGGCGCGGGTGTCGACTCTTCGGATGGTGCCTTCTCGGCCGCCTTCCAGGTTACCCGCTCCTTCTGACGTCACTTCATCCTGACCTCTTAGGAACTACGGGTAAGAGGCCCCGGCATGTGCGAGATGCCGGGGCCTCGCTTTTTGGGGCGAGGCCCCGCCTTTTCCAAGACCGGCTCTTTGCCCCCCGCCTTGCTTCTCACTTTTTATTTATGCTGATTGTGCAGAAGGCCGACCGCGCGGCCGACCAGGATGGCCAGGTAGAGCGTTCCCTGGGCTGCCTCGATACCGGTACAGATACGGGCGAACGGGTTTATGGCGGTGATGTCGCCATAGCCGAGCGTGGTGATCGTCACCAGCGAGAAATAGAGCAGCTCGCCGCTGCGATCGTCGCTGCCGTCTGAAAAGCGGAACGACCCCGGCGTCCAGATTTCCAGCTGCGTGTAGAACAGCGCCCACAGGACGGCGAGCAGAAGATAGCCGAACACGGCGCCGGCAAGCGCGTCGATATCGGCTTCCGGATTGACGATCAGCGCCCGCAGGGTGAAGCCGAACACGGTGATGCCGATCACCATCGTGATCAGCAAAAGCGGCGCCTGCAGTGCCGAGGCGACGGAGAGGTGGGAGAGCCAGCCCAGCGCCAGCCAGACCGCGATCAGCGCATAGGTCGGGTAGCGGGCCCTGCGCGGCGGCTCGGAGACTAGGACGGCGCCGAACAGGATGGTGCCGAACAGGCCGGTCATGATGATCTCGCCGCCACGGCCCGTCAGCAGCGGCTCCAGGAACAGGACCCCGGTCAGCAGGCCCAGAAGCAGGCGAAATCGCCATATCTCGATCAGGTGGACAAGGCTTCGCAGCGGCGTGAAATGTATGGACATGAGCGAATGCGCGCGCCCTTTGTTGGAGATTGCGGAGGGCGACAGGGTAGCCTCGCACCGGGGATCGGCTCAATCCGCCGGCTGAAACGGGGGATCGTCGCGACTACGCCGGCGCCGGGCGCAGCGTGCGCGCGCGGCCGAGGATCAGCAGGATGACGGCGATGTTCAGGAGGTTCCAGGCAATGCCGTTCAGGAAGGCGGCGCGGTAGGAGCCGGTCAGGTCGTAGATCCAGCCGGACATCCAGCCGCCCAATGCCATTCCGATGACGGTCGCCATGATCACGATGCCGACGCGCTGGCCGGCCTCCTTGGCGGGCAGGTATTCGCGGATGATGATCGCATAGCTCGGCACGATGCCGCCCTGCGACAGGCCGAAGATCAGCGAGACGATATAGAGCGAGGTGAGCCCGTCAAAGGGGATGTAGAGCACGAGCGCCAGCATCTGGCCGATCGAGCCGATCAGCAGGGTTCGCACGCCGCCGATATAGTCGGCCAGGAAGCCGGACGCGATCCGGCTTATCGTGCCGCCGAGCAGCATCAGCGAGAGCATCTCCGCGCCGCGCGCGACGCCGTAGTTGAGGTCGGCGCAATAGGCGACGATATGGACCTGCGGCATCGCCATGGCGACGCAGCAGGCAACGCCCGCGACGATCAGCAGGGCCTGCAGCATGCGGGGCG
>JANQGO010000176.1 GCA_028277285.1 Alphaproteobacteria bacterium
ACCCGGCCACCCCGAGGATGCTGCCATGGGTGGCCGGGTGGGGGAGCGGGCCGGCACCGATTCCGCGAAAACGGAAAATGCGCTAGCGCGCGTCCAGCAATGCCCGCGCCCGTTTCGCGATGCCCTCGGCGTCCAGTTCATAGTGCGCATAGAGCGCCGCCGGCGGGCCGATCAGCGCATAGGTGTCGTCGATACCGTGGCGCGCGAAGGGCACGCGGTCCATCTCGACCAGCACCTCGGCGACGGCGCTGCCCAACCCGCCGATCACGTTGTGCTCCTCGACGGTCAGAATGGCGCCGGTTTCTCCGGCCGCCGCGGCGATGGCGTCGCGGTCGAGCGGCTTGATCGTGTGCATGTCCATGACGCGCACGGACAACCCGTCGGCTTCCAGCATGGCCGCCGCCTCCAGGGACGGAAACACCTCCGAACCCGTCGCGATGACCGTCAGGTCCTTGCCGTCCCTCAATGTGATCGCCTTGCCGAATCGAAGATTGTCCGGCACGTCCTCGTAGACATCGGGATCGCGGCCGCGGCCCAGGCGGATGTACATGGCGCCTGGATGATCGACCGAGGCGCGCAGGACGGCGCGCAGATGGTTGGCATCGGTCGCGCACACCACGGTCAGGCCGGCGACCGTGCGCATCATGCCCAGGTCTTCGGTCGCATGATGGCTGGTGCCGTAGAACCCCATGGAGATGCCGGAGTGGTGGCCGACGGCACGCACCGGCATCTCCGGATAGGCGCAGTCGGTGCGGATTTGCTCGGCGCACAGGATGGCGCAGAACGCCGCGAAGGTCGCGGCATAGGGGATCTGGCCCGACGCCGCCATGCCGGCCGCCGCCGTCACCATGTTCTTCTCGGCGATGCCGAAATCGAAGTAACGGTCGGGATGGCGTGTCTGGAACTCGGTCGTGCGGTTGGCGGTGGCCAGGTCGGCGGTCAACACGACGATGCGCGGGTCCTTGTCGGCGAGCGCCGCCAGCTCGTCACCCAGCACAAAGGCCGGCAGGCGCGAGGCGGGCGTGCCCTTGACCGACTCGCTTTCGGAAAGCTCCGCGATGCCGGTGAAGATGTCGCTCTGGTTCTGGCCGCTCTCGTAATCCTGGCGCCCGCTCATAGCCCGCCTCCTGGCCGCATCACGGTGTCGGGTCCCAACTGGATCTCCTTCACCACCGCGTCATAGTCGCGGCCCACCAGGTTGCCGACATGCCAGTTCAGGCTCATCTCCATCATCTTGACGCCGCGTCCCTTGATCGTGTCGGCGATGATCATCTGCGGCTTGCCCTCGCCCGGCGGCTTGAGCTTGCCGAACGACTCCAGAATGGCGGCGAGGTCGTGGCCGTCGATGCGCTGGACATCCCAGCCGAACGACGCGAAACGCTGCTCCAGCGGCTCGACGCTCATGATCTCTTCGGTGTGCCCGTCGATGCACAAACCGTTGCGGTCGACAATACCGATCAGCGACTGCAGGCCAAAATGCCCGGCCGCCATCGCGGCCTCCCACACCTGGCCCTCGTTCAGCTCGCCGTCGCCCAGCATGCAGAACACCCGGTGCTTGCGTCCCTGGACACGCGCGGCCAGCGCCATGCCCACCGCGACGGAAAGACCGTGGCCCAGCGACCCCGAGCTGAAATCCGCGCCCGGGATCTTCTTCATGTCGGGGTGATCGCCGAACGGCGAGCCGAGCCGGGTGTACTCTTCCAGAAGCGCCTTATCGAAGTACCCGAGATCGGCCAGGATCGGGTAAAGCCCGATCGCCGCATGCCCCTTGCTCAGGATGAAACGGTCGCGGTCCGGCCAATCGGGTTCGTGCGGGCGGATCTGGAGCTCGGCGTAGTAGAGCGCGGCAAACAGCTCGGCCGCCGAGAACGTGCTGGAATAGTGGCCGGCGCCGGCGATCTTGGTCAGGCGCACGGTCTCCAGGCGCACGAACTTCGCACGGTCGGCCAGAAAAGCCTCGGTCACGTTACGTCCGTTCTCCACCGACATTGCCAATCCTCGCACTCGCCTATGTTTCGGAAGGTGACCTTAATGCCGTCGGCCGGCGCAATCTAGAGAGGATAGTCGAGTTTCCTCGATTTTCTTGCAACGACGACCGCAGAGTGTTTCAAGGATGTAACGGTGGCTTGTCGTGCGTTGCTTCGGCGCATAGTTATGCGGACAGCATGAGATCGTTCCCGAAAAAAGGAGACCGCGTGTGATCGACGTGAAAAGGGTTCAGACCGCGGCAGGCTTGGAGTTTGAGGCTGCGTGCTGCGGTGACCTGGAAAGCCCCATCGTCATGCTGCATGGCTATGGCGACAGTTGGTATTCCTTCAACGGGATGCTTCAGGCCCTGCCCGACGATAAATCGGCGGTCGCGATCACCCAGCGGGGCCACGGCAACAGCGCCAAGCCTGAGGACGGTTATTCGATTCAAGACTATGGCCGCGACGCCCTTGGCGTCCTCGATGCGCTGGACATTTCCCAGGCGCCGGTTGTCGGCCACTCCATGGGAACGTTCATCGCCCAGGAGATTGCCTTGACGGCGCCATCAAGGGTCTCTCACCTCGTCCTGATCGCGTCTGCGGTGACCGCGGACAACGATGTCGTGGCCGGTCTTGCGGAAGAAGTGGCAAGACTGAGCGATCCCGTACCCCGGGCGTTTGTCCAAGAGTTCCAAGGCGGCACCTGCGCCAATCCACTGGGTCCCGGCATGGCGCTCGACCAGATCGTCGATGAGGCCATGTTGCTGCCTGCGCGGGTCTGGCGCGATGCCCTGCAAGGCCTGCTCGCCTATCGGCCCAGAGACGTCGATCCGGATCTGTCCTCGATCGACTGTCCGACGCTTGTCCTGTGGGGCGACGAAGACTCGTTGTTCCTGGAAGCCGAACAGACGCGGCTCAACCAGAAGATCGCCGGTTCCGAGCTGATGATCTACGAAGGCGTCGGGCACGGCCTCCACTGGGAAGCCCCGGTCGAGGCGATGACCGATACGTTGTCGTTCATAGAGCGGCGCGGCGCCTAACCAAGGCTACTCTTTGCGCGACAACCAGAACCCCGGACCCCGGTACCAGACATCGCGCATTCTGCCTTCCGGCGGTTCGCCGCGATGCAGCGACTTGATCGGGATCGGTTTGTTCTTCAGGCGCTTGAGCGCCCTGGCGAGTCGCTCGCCTGCCTCCTCGTCGCGGCCGACAAACGGGATGAAACCGGCCGGGCCCAGAGCCTCGGCGCGGAAGCCGTCATCCAGGCGTGTCGCCATCAGCATGAAGCCCCACATGCTGGGACCGGTCAGGCCGACCATGAGGCGTCCGCCGACGGCGAGCCGGTCAAGCCAAAGAGGCTGCGGGTGGGTCACGCCGGCGAACGCGACGACCACGTCGACAGGACCGGGATCGTAACGCGCGCCGTCGCCATGAACCAGATCGATCTGTGGCCAAGCGGCGGTGTTCGCCGTGGCTTGGGCCGCCAGGCCGGCATCGTATTCGACGGCGGTGACCTGGCCATTGGCCCCGACCATCTCGGCAAAGAGCGCGGTGTAGTAGCCGGTACCCGCGCCGACCTGAAAGACGCGCTCACCCGGCCTGACGGCCAGACGGTCGAACATATAGGCCCACAAGCTCGGCTGGCCGTTGTTGATGTCGCGCGCGGCGTCAAGCGGCACCAGGACATCGTGGTACACCCGGCGCGGATCGTTATCCGGTGTCTCGTAGCGCTCGCCCCAGCGCGTGCCCGGCAGAATGGTCCAGGGGCCCGGCCCCAGAAACCGCTCACGCGGCACGGCGGCGAAGGCGTCGACCACCGACTCGTTCTTCAGAACCGGCGACGTCGCCCGCAACTCCTCGGCGAAGGCGCGCCGCGCGGCGGCAATTTCGTGTTCGCTCGGCATGGCTCTTTCCCGCAAGACGTGGACCGACCCACCATAGGAATTGTCGCCGTGCGGCGCCAGAAAAGCTTGCTATAGTCCGCCCGAACTTTGGTGCGGGAAGGGTGTGTTCATGGTTGAAGCGGTTGACTATCTGATTGTCGGCGCGGGCTCGGCGGGCTGTGTGCTGGCCAACCGGCTGAGCGAGGATCCAGACGCCACCGTCAAGGTGCTGGAGGCCGGTCCCATGGACAACAGCCTCTATCTCCTGCGCATGCCGGCGGCGGCCTGGATCATCATCACCGGGCGCAAGTACAACTGGTACTATCACAGCGAGCCCGAACCCCACATGGATGGCCGGCGCATCTTCTACCCGCGCGGCAAGGTCGTCGGCGGCTCCTCGTCGATCAACGGCATGGTCTATTTCCGCGGCCTGCCGCTGGACTATGACGGCTGGTCGACCAACCAGCTCAACAACTGGTCTTTCGCCCACTGCCTGCCCTATTTCAAGCGCATGGAGACGAGCGACCGCGGCGCCAGCGAGTGGCGCGGCGGCGACGGGCCGTTGCGCGTCACCACCGGCGGCGATCTCAGCCCGCTCTACCGCGCCTATATCGAAGCCGGCGTCCAGGCCGGCTACCCTCATGTCCAGGACGTCAACGGCCATCAGCAGGAAGGCGTCTTCGCCATGGAGCGCACGGTGGTCGGCGGCGTGCGCAACAGCGCCGCGCGCGCCTACCTGCACCCCGCCCTCAAGCGGCCCAACCTGACGCTGGAAGCCGACGCCCATACCAACCGCGTGCTGTTCGAAGGCACCCGCGCCGTCGGCGTCGAATACATCAAGAACGGCCAGACCAGGCAGATCCGCGCCGAACGCGAGGTGATCCTCTGCGGCGGCGTCTTCAATTCTCCGCAGATCCTGATGCGCTCGGGCGTCGGCAACGCCGAACACCTGCGCGAACTCGGCATCGACGTCGTCCACGACCTGCCCGGCGTCGGACAGAACCTGCAGGACCATCTGGACTGGCCGATCCAGTACGAATGCACGCAGCCGGTCTCGCTCTATAGTTCGACCACAAAGCTCGGCCAGCTCAAGACCGGTCTGCAGTGGTTTCTGGCGAAGTCCGGCGTCGCCGCCTCCAACCTGTTCGAAGCCGGCGGCTACTTCCGCAGCCGGCCGGGCATCGAGTACCCGAACATCCAGCACCACTTCGTCGCCATTGCCATGAACTATGACGGGTCGATGCCGCACAAGGGCCACGGCTTTCAGGCCCACATCTCGCAAATGCGCCCGACAAGCCGTGGTTTCGTGCGCCTGCGTTCGACCGATCCTTTCGAGCCGCCGGTCATCCAGTTCAATCACATGCAGACCGAGAACGACCGCCAGGAGTTCCGCGACGCCTTAAGGCTGACCCGCGAGATCATCGCGCAAGACGCGCTCAAACCCTATCGCGGCCGCGAATGGACGCCGGGCATCGACGTGCAGTCCGACAGCGATGTCGACGCCTTCGCCCGCGCGACCGGCGAGACCGAACACCACCCGTCCTCGACCTGTGCCATGGGTTATGACGAGATGGCGGTGGTCGACGGCGAGACCCGGGTCCACGGCTGCGAGAACCTGCGCGTGGTCGACGCCTCGATCATGCCGCGCGTGGTCAGCGCCAACCTGAACGGCCCGACGATTATGATCGCCGAAAAGGCATCGGACATGATCGCCGGCAAGACACCGCTGGAACCGGACTACAGGCCGTTCCACCGGTCGCCGGACTGGGAGACAAATCAGCGCTGACGTGCTCGGGCGCGGTCTCCCGCGCGTCCTTTTCCCGGTCTTGCCGGGCCGGAAGCGGCTACAACGGACGGAGATGCTCGACCGTCACGCGATAGCGGTCAGCCAGCCGCTGGGCGATCAGCGAACGGTGACAGGCCCCGGGGTCACGCTCGACACAGAACAGCGCCGCCGGGCCACTGGATGACGCCGCCTGGACGATAGGCTCGAGATCGGCGGGGTCGAGGATCTCCGCGGTGTAACGGCGGGCGTACTCCCCCGCGAGCTCGCGGCGCGAGCGCTTGCCGACGCCTTGCCGGTCGTCTTCGGCGTACTGGATCTGGCGCAGTTCCGTGGTCGGGGCGAGTTCGAGGTGGTGCGCGTAGGCGATCCCGGCATCGGCCAGAGCCGCCTGCAGCCGGCGCGCGTTTGCCCAGGCATATTCGCGGCCACGCACACCACGGCGCTGACGCACGTCGAGCAACAGGCGCACGCCCGCGTCCCGCAATCGTTGCAAGAAGGTCTCGGCGTCGAAACCGTAGACGCCGATCGTCATGATCGTGAACGGCGGGACGTTGCCCTTCTTGCGTGAACCCGGATGCTTCGGCGTTTTGGTCATGCGCTGGCTGTGGCCTCGATCTCGAACATCGCCTGCTGAATTCAATCGGGCATGTTACCTGGATCTTGCGGATGATGCGCGTTCGTAGCCGGGCCGCGCGAAACGCGCCTCGAAATCGTCGGTCGCGCCGTAGCTCTGCCAGAGTTCGAAACCCAAGAGAGCGCGCATCCCGTCCGACAGCGTCGCCTGTGCCTCAGGCCGCAAACCGCAGGTGAAGTTCTGCAGCTGGCGGAACTGCGGGCCGCAATAGGTCGCGGTAACGCCGATGCGCGGCGCGTTGCCGTCGTTGCGGCCGGACGCATGCCAGGTTCTGGCATCCCAGATCACCGCGCTGCCAGCCGGCACCTCTGCATCGACCGTGTCGTAGGTCTCGGCGGGATCGGGGTGCACGCCGGACAGATGACTGCCCGGCACCAACCTTGTCGCGCCGCACGCCGCCGTGAAGTCGGTGACCGCCCACATGACGTTGATGACCACGGCCGGATTGATCGGCCGCGTCGCCGGCACCGGCAAGCCTGTCGGCTGCACCTCGCGCGTGATGTCGCCGGCCTTCGTACCTGTCTCGCCCGGCATCACCGGCTGAGGCAGCCACCACTGATCGGTGTGCAGGTCCATGACCTGGTTTCCGGGATGCACGATGTGGGAGGAAAAGCCGGAGAGATGAATGCGTTCGCCCAACAGGTGGCGCGCCAGGGCGATGGCGGTCGGGTGAAGCGCCATATGATCGAGGCCGTCTTCACCGGCCATCAGAAGCTGCCACTGATCACCCCCGCGCTGCGGCCAGGCAAGCGTCTCATCGCGGTCATCGCCCGGCACTCTTTCGCCCTGTGCGCGAAGCACGACCGTCTTGCGAACCCTTTCGGTTTCCTGTGGTGACAAGAGTGTGTCAGCCAGGCAAAACCCAAAGCGGTCCAGGTCATCGCACAGCCGTACGATATCGCCGGTCAGCCGCGGTAAATCGCGATCGCTGGTCGGACCCGTCATGCCCCTACTCCGCTTGTGGGTTCGATCGCATGGTGGCCATGCGTCGTTTGCAGACGCCACGTTAAATCAAGGCCCACGCTGGCGCGAAACCGAAATTCGGCGATCACTTTTTCCACCTTCTCGCCACAAAGCGGCGCCGGGGTCTTTATCTTTGCCGGCTTCTGCATCAAGTATGGCAGCAGGCCCGTGGGGGATTGGATCGGCGACGCGCGTCTCGTGTGTCGCGGCTTCACATGGACCGCTTGTTGAGAAAACAAACAGGCAGCCGCTCTGGTGGCCCGGCGCGTGAGCGCCCGGCTTTCCTGGCCGCTGCACGCTTTGATTCAACAGGGATGACTTGTCATGAAGAATGGGCCTATTGCGCAACGGTCTATGTCAGCGATCCGTTCCGGGCTGTCGGTGACAGCCCTGCTTGGCATGCTGCTGCTGGCGGCATGCGACAACGAGCCGAACGAGGCGCGCGGCGAGCCACCGCCGCCGCCGGCCGTGACCGTCGCCAATCCGGTCGTCAAGCAGATCGTCGAAGACGACGAGTTCGTCGGGCGCTTTGACGCGGTCAGTGAGGTCGAGGTGCGCGCGCGCATTGGCGGCTATCTGCAGACCATCCAGTTCGTCGACGGCGATATCGTCGAACAGGGCGAGCTCCTGTTCACCATCGACTCGCGGCCGGTCGAAGCGGCCCTGGCCGAAGCCCAGGCGGAACTGGAGAGCGCGCGGGCCGCGCTCGTGAACACGCGCGACGAGTTGAACCGCGCCGAGCAACTGCTGGAAAGCGGCAACATCTCGATCCAGACCGTCGACGAGCGCCGCCTCAACTTTCTTGCCGCCCAGGCACGGGTCGCCGCCGCCGAGGCGGCGGTCCAGCGCGGCATGCTGGATCTTGAATACACCCAGATCAGCGCGCCGCTGACCGGGCGTATCGACCGCAACTATCTCTCCGAAGGCAACCTGGTCGAGGCCAACGCCACCGTGCTGACCAGCATCGTCAGCACCGATCCCATCTATTTCTACTTCGATATCGACGAGCGCACGTTCCTGGCCTACGCCGAAGACGCGCGCGCCCGCGGCACCAACCTGCAGGAAGGCAGCGGCCTGCCGGTCTTGATCACGTTGGCCGATAACGGCGATTCCGTGTTCCCCGGCGAGCTCGACTTCTCGGAAAACCGCGTCGATGACGAAACCGGCACCATGCGCGTGCGCGCGGTGGTGCCCAACCCGGACCTGATCCTCTTGCCCGGCCTGTTCGGTCAGATCAACGTGCCGGGTTCGCTACCCTATGACGGCATTCTGCTGCCCGACGAAGCGATCGCCAGCGACATGGACCGGCGCGTCGTCTACGTCGTCGACGAGGAAGGCGTCGTCTCCACCAAGCAGGTCCGGCTCGGACCCAGGATCGACGGATACCGGGTCATTCGCGAAGGTTTGACGGGCAACGAACTGATCGTTGTCGCCGGCCTCATGCGGGTGCGGCCCGGCGCGACGGTGACGCCGGAGATCATCGAACTGCCGCCGGTTGCCGAGTAAGCGCGGGCAGCGGCTATGCAATTTGCCCATTTCTTCGTCGACCGGCCGATCTTCGCGACGGTTCTGTCGCTTGTTCTCGTTATCACCGGCCTGATCGCCTTCGTCCAACTCCCGGTCTCGCAGTATCCGGAGATCGCGCCGCCGACCGTGGTGGTCGAGGCGGTCTTCCCCGGCGCCAACGCCGAGACCGTCGCCGCCACCGTCGCGACGCCGCTGGAGCAGGAGATCAACGGCGTCGAAGGCATGATCTACATGTCGTCCTATTCGACCAGCGACGGGCGCGCGCAGATCACCATCACCTTCGGCCTGGGCACCGATATCGATCAGGCCCAGGTGCTGGTGCAGAACCGCGTCGCGGTGGCCGAGCCGCGCCTGCCCGAAGAAGTGCGGCGCCAGGGCGTCACGACGGCGAAAAGCTCGCCCGACCTGATGATGGTCGTGCACATGCTGTCGCCGGACGAGACCTACGACCAGCTCTACGTCTCCAACTACGCCCGCGCGCGGGTGCGCGACGAACTCGTGCGCCTGCAGGGCATCGGCAACCTGCTGCTGTTCGGCGAACGCGAGTATTCGATCCGCGTCTGGCTCGACCCCGACAAGCTGGCGTCTTATGGCCTGACCGCCGCCGACGCCATCGCCGCCTTGCGCGAACAGAACGTCCAGGTTTCCAGCGGCGCCATCGGCGCGCCGCCGTCGCCCGACGACACGGCGTTCCAGGTGACGATCTCGACCCAGGGCCGGTTCTCCGACCCCCGCGACTTCCGCAACATCATCGTGAAGTCGACCGACGACGGCCGCACCGTCAGGATCTGGGATATCGCGCGGGTCGAACTGGGCGCGCGCGACTACATCACCAACAGTTACCTTAACGGCAAACCGGCGGTCGCGCTCGGCATCTTCCAGCGGCCGGGCACCAACGCGCTGGAGACCGCCGAACAGATCAAGGCGACCATGGCGCGTCTGGCCGAGGACTTCCCGCCGGGCCTCGCCTACGAGATCGTCTATAACCCCACGGAGTTCATCGAGCAGTCGATCGACGCGGTCTACCTGACCCTGTTCGAAGCGGTGATCCTGGTCGTGCTGGTCGTGCTGATCTTCCTGCAGTCGTGGCGCACCGCGCTGATACCGATCGCCGCCATCCCGGTTTCCCTGATCGGCACCTTCGTTTTCATGGCCGCGATGGGTTTTTCGATCAACCTGCTGACCCTGTTCGGCCTGGTGCTCGCCATCGGTATCGTCGTCGACGACGCGATCCTGGTGGTCGAGAACATCGAACGGAACGTGCGCGAAGGTCTCAGTCCGCGCGAAGCCGCGCACAAGACCATGGACGAGGTCGGCTCCGCCATCATCGCGACATCCGTCGTGCTGGCCGCGGTCTTTGTGCCGACCGCCTTCATTCCCGGCATCACCGGTCAGTTCTATCAACAGTTCGCCGTGACCATCATCGTCTCGACGGCAATCTCGACCTTCAACTCGCTGACGCTGTCGCCGGCGCTAGCAGCGTTGCTGTTGAAACCCCATGACGCGCCGAAACCGAAGTATCTGCTGACACGCGGCGCTGCCTGGTTCGCCGACCGCTTCAACGCCGGTTTCGACCGGTTCAGCAGCGGTTATGCCGGCACCATCAAGGTTCTTGTCGGCGGCAAGGTCATGCGGCTGGGCATGATGCTGGTGTTCGCCGGCTTGCTCTACGGCACCTACCAGGCCGTCGAGTCGGTGCCGCGCGGCTTCATCCCGCAGCTCGACCAGGGTTACGCCATCGTCGTCGTGCAATTGCCGGACGGCGCGTCGCTCAACCGCACCGACGAGGTCGTCCTGCGCGCGACCGAGATCGTGAGAAACACGCCCGGCGTCAAGAACGCCGTCGGCTTTGCCGGGTTCTCCGGCGCGACGTTCACCAACGCGACCAATTCCGGCGTCATCTTCGCCGCCTTCGAGCCGTTCGAGACGCGCCTGGAAGACAACCAGCCGGCGGGCTCGATCATCGGCGAGCTCTATGGCGGCCTGCAGCAGATCCAGGAGGCCTTCATCATCGCCATTCCGCCGCCGCCGGTGCGCGGCGTCGGCAATGCGGGCGGCTTCAAGCTGATGCTGCAGGAGCGCGAATCCGCCGACATGAGCCGCGTGCTGGGCCTTGCCTATCAACTCATGGGCACCGCCAATCAGGATCCCAACCTGACCTCGGTCTTCACGACGTTCAGCGCGTCGAGCCCGCAGATCTTCCTGGAGATCGACCGCAAGCGCGCCCAGATCCTGAACGTGCCAATCGAACGCATCTTCGAGACGCTGTCGATCAACCTGGGCACGACCTATGTGAACGACTTCAACGCCTTCGGCCGCGTCTATCAGGTGCGCGCCCAGGCCGACACGCCCTATCGCCTGGAGATCGAGGATATCGAGCAGCTCAAGGTGCGCGCCGACAACGGCGCCATGGTGCCGCTCGGCACGCTGGCCGATGTCCAGCTCGTCTCCGGCCCCGACCTCGTGCAGCGCTATAACCTCTATACCGCCGTGCCGCTGCAGGGCGAGGCCGCACCCGGCATCTCGTCCGGCGACGCGCTCGATACCATGGAGGAATTGACCGACGCTTCCCTGCCGCCGGGCATGAGCTTTGAGTGGACCGAGCTGGCATTCCAGGAACGCCAGACCGGCGATACGGCCGTCTATATCTTCATGCTCTCGGTGCTCTTCGTCTTCCTGGCGCTCGCCGCGCAATACGAAAGCTGGGTGCTGCCGCTCGCCATCATCCTGATCGTGCCCATGGCCGTCCTCTCGGCGATGCTGGGCACCATGGCGCGCGGCATGGACAACAACATCCTGACCCAGATCGGCCTGGTCGTCCTGATCGCGCTGGCGGCCAAGAACGCCATCCTGATCGTCGAGTTCGCCAAGCAGGCCGAGGAGCGCGGATTGGACGTTGTCGCCGCCGCCGTCGAGGCCTGCCGCCTGCGCCTGCGCCCGATCCTGATGACGGCCTTCGCCTTCATCCTGGGCGTCGTGCCGCTGATGATCGCCACTGGTGCCGCCGCCGAGATGCGCCAGGCGCTCGGCACCACCGTCTTCTCGGGCATGCTCGGCGTCACCTTCTTCGGCCTGATCCTGACGCCGGTGTTCTATGTCGTCCTTCGTATGATGGTGCGCCGGCGCAAGCAGGAGACCGCCGCCGAGCCGCCCGCAGAACCGCCGGCTGGCGAGCCCGCGTCAAGCGGCGCGTCCGACTAGGCGGGTCGGCTGAAATCAATCTGGCCTTTCCCCGGCGGCGGCACCATCATCGTTTCGCCCGCAAGCGAGGAAACGCCATGACCTATCTGGTTGCCGACGATCTTCCCCGGCAGGCCGCCGGCGAGACCTTTCGAGAACTGGTCGCTCGCGACAGTATGCTGTGCTTGCCCGGCACCCATAACGGCATGGCGGCGTTGCAGGCCAAGGCCGCCGGTTTCAAGGCGCTTTATCTCTCCGGCGCGGCGATGTCGGCATCCATGGGGTTGCCCGATCTCGGCATCATCACGATCGACGATGTTTGCTTTTTCGTCCGCCAGGTCGTCCGCGCCAGCGGCCTGCCCGTCCTGATCGACGGCGACACCGGCTATGGCGAGGCGCTCAACGTCATGAACATGGTACGCGCGTTCGAAGACGCAGGCGCCGCCGCCGTCCATATCGAAGACCAGGTCTTGCCGAAGAAGTGCGGCCACCTGAACAACAAGCACCTGGTCACGCCCGACGAGATGGCGCACAAGGTCGCCGCCGCCGCCAAGGCGCGCCGCCATCTCTATATCATCGCGCGCACCGATGCCGCGGCCAGCGAAGGTCTCGACGGCGTCGTCGCCCGCGCCAAGCTCTATGTCGAGGCGGGCGCCGATGCCGTCTTTCCCGAAGCGTTGACAAGCGCCGAGATGTTCAAGGCGGCCGCCGATCGCCTACCCGGCGTACCGCTGCTCGCCAACATGACGGAGTTCGGCAAAACGCCCTACTTGAAAGCAAGCGACTTTCAGAAGCTCGGTTGTCGCATGGTCATTTGGCCCGTGTCGTCGCTGCGGGCGGCAAACAAGGCTCAAGAAACCCTCTACGCGACGCTTAAGCGCGACGGCGAGACGCGCGCCATGCTCGACGCCATGCAAACGCGCGAGGAACTCTACGACCTCCTCGACCTCGCCGGTTACGAAGCACTCGATACATCGATTGTCGCCAGCGTGCCGCCACGCCAGGGCGACACTTAGACCAAACGCTGGATCACCTAATTCATTTGCCGTTTTGAGCAAGTTGGAATAAACGCAGAAAAGTTTGAAAAAACGTGAATTTTTTTTAATAGTGACGCATTTGCTACCCGCTGGCCATCAATATTTTCAAAGCACCCTTGGCTATATTCATGAATGTAACACTTTCATTTGGTTTTACCGCAAACTCTTATGATCGAAGGATAAAAGTATCGTGATTCGTTGGAAGAATTGTTTACTCTACAGACAATAGCGGAATTAAAGGTAATTAGGTACCAAACATTCACTTTCGATTTCGGATCCAAAATCTTCAGAGACTTGGCCAAACCGGAACGTTTTTAATTTTTTGGATTCACGCATCTCTGTGCGTTTTTAAAAGTAGCCTGGAGTTATAAAAGCGATTGACCTGCTTTAGTCAATGAACTCAAAAGGGCGACAAAGAATTTTGCAAATTACTTAGAGACGTCATAAACGTTTAAGCTTACAATAACCTTCCCTTTGGGGGCATTGGTGGGGGGTGGGGAAGGGGGACAGGGGCATTTAGTGGGGTTGTGGGTACCTCTGAAAAAAATCCTGGCTACGCCCCTGAACTCTGAACCAAAAAAGAATATGATGAAGAACAAATATCCCGCAAACAATAGCAATAGCAGCAATTTACAGGTTACTGTTCCTAGGGTCAGTATTTCTGTGTTTAAGGGAAGACCTAAAAGAAAAAAAGGTCGACTCAGGGACTTTTGCGTTCCCTTAAGCCCATTGTATTTTCTTTTCTTTTCTTTTTTTTTCTTTTTCTTTTAACGGGCCCGAAAAGTTATGTGTAGCCTTTACATGTATACCTCACAATATCTGATGGAAAGTTTTACCGTAAGGTGT
>JANQGO010000188.1 GCA_028277285.1 Alphaproteobacteria bacterium
ACTTCGCCGAGGTCGAGATGGACGAGGCCGTCCTGGATGTCGTGGTCGAGGAGCGGTTTCAGGCGCTGCCGCCGTTTCGACCCGTCGCCGAAGAGGGCGCCATGGCCGAGGCGGTCGACCGGCTTGTCGAGGCAGCGCGGCCGGTGATTGTCGCCGGCGGTGGCGTGCGCGCGTCCGGCGCGGGCGATGCGGTACGCGCCTTGGCTGAACGGCTCAACATCCCGGTCGCGACGGCGATGAACGCGAAGGATCAGATCCCCGGTGATCATCCGCTCAATGTCGGCGTGCCCGGCACCTATTCGCGCCGCTCGGCGAACGAGGCGCTGCTGGAGGCCGATCTCGTCTTCTTTATCGGCAGTCACACGGGCAGCCAGGTGACTGCCCACTGGCACCTGCCGCCCATGGGCACGGGCGTCATCCAGCTCGATATCAACGGCGAGGAGCTCGGCCGCCACTACCCCAACGTGGTCGCGCTGCAGGGCGATGCGCGCGCCAGCCTGGAGGCCATGCTCGGCTTGGCGGGCGATGCGGACGTCAGCCACCATCAGCCCTGGGTCGACCGCGCGGCTGGGTTTGTCGCCGCGTGGCGCGCCGACATCGCTGCGCCCATGACGTCCGACGCGACGCCCATAAGGCCCGAGCGTTTGTGCGCCGAGTTGACCGCCTGGCTGCCGGAGAACGCCATCCTGGTTTCCGATACCGGCCATTCGGGCATGTGGACCGCCGGCCATATCGACCTGAACCACGCCGGCCAATCGTATCTACGCGCGGCCGGGTCGCTCGGCTGGGGCTTCCCCGCGGGTATCGGCGCGCAGCTTGCCTGTCCGGACCGCCCGGTCGTTGTCTTCAGCGGCGACGGCGGGTTCTGGTATCACCTGACGGAGCTGGAGACGGCGGTGCGCTGGGACGTGCCGGTGATCACCGTCGTCAACAACAACAGCATGCTGAGCCAGGGCGTCGACGAGGAAATGGCCGATCGCGGCGGCAAGCTCGAAGGCCGCTGGGGCGATGCCTGGGAGTTCACGCCGTCAGACTTCGCGGCGATCGCCAAATCCATGGGCGCCGAAGGCATCCGTGTCGAGCAACCGGGCGACATCCGCGCCGCGCTCGACGCGGCGCTCGCCATGCGCCGTCCCGTCGTCGTCGATGTGGTCGGCGACCCCTGGGCCCAGGCCGCCCACGCTTACATCGGCGACTGAACCCGCCGGTCGGAGTTCCACCATGCATTTCGACTGTCAAAAACTCGAACCGCGGCAGTGTTACAAGCTGTTGATCTCAACGGTCGTGCCCAGGCCCATCGCCTTCGTGACGACACGGGGGGAGGACGGCAAGGTCAACGCCGCGCCGTTCAGTTTCTTCAATGCCATGGACTACGATCCGCCCGTCGTCGTGCTCGGTCTCGAAGCGCGCCCGGACGGCCGGCTGAAGGATACTGCAGCGAACATTCAGGCAAGCGGACAGTTCGTCGTCAACATCGTCGACGAGGACCTGGCCCACCAGATGAACGTTTCGGCCATCGACTTCGAGCCGCATATCTCCGAGCCGATGCAGGCCGGCCTTGAGCTGACCGACAGTATCGATGTCGCGCCGCCGCGTATCGCGTCAAGCCCGGTCAGCATGGAGTGCGAAAAGCTCGTGACCGTGGAACTCAAGAACGCGCGCCACGTGGTTCTGGGCGAAGTGCTTCACTTTCACGTCCGCGATGACATCGTCATTGATCCCGAGCATTTTCACTTCGATGTCGAGCGTCTGGGCGCGATCGGCCGTCTCAACGCGAGCCGCTATACCCGGACACGCGATCACTTCGACTTGAAGCGCATCCACGTCGATCACTGGGATACCGAGACGATCTCGCGCCGCGAGGAGTGAGTTAACGCGCGCTTTTCGCCAGCGGCATGTCGTGGGCTTCGACCGGCGGCAGGTTGCCGTCATAGCGTTCGACCTCGACAAGCGCGGTGTTGCAGGCGGGGCCTTGCGACAGCGACGAGCAGCCGGCGTCGTAGGTCAGCACGTTGGGATTGCCGTGACGTTCCAGGGCGTCCGGGTTGCCGGGGTCGTCGGCGTCGAACCAGGATCCCGTCGACATGACGACGACGCCGGGCATGACGTTCTCCGTCAACTGCGCGCCGCCCAGGCAGCGTCCGCGCCCGTTGAAGACATGCACGATATCGCCGTCGCTGATGCCGCGAAGCGCCGCGTCGTCGGGATGCATCAGCAGGGGTTCGCGTCCATCGATCTTGTGGCCGGCGCTGTGCTCGCCGCTGTCGAGCTGGCTGTGCAGCTTGTCGCGCGGCTGGTCGGACAAGAGATGGAGGGGATGGCTCAGCGCTGCCTCGCCGCCGAGCCATTCGCACGGCTCGAACCACATGGGGTGCCGCCCGCAGTCGTGATAGCCGAAACCGCCGATCGTC
>JANQGO010000200.1 GCA_028277285.1 Alphaproteobacteria bacterium
CACAAGGTAAACCTCGGTGTTGTCGAGATAATGGCCGTCGATTTCGTTCACGATCAGGTGGCTGACGCCGTTGGGCAGGGTCTCGATGAACTGCGGGACCTCGCGCGAACGCGTGCAGGTTTCGTCGATGAACGCGCCGTCGGCGGTCAGCTCAACCGGCTGGTCGTTGATGTGGAGGACGCCGCCGATCATCTGAATGCGGTCGCCCGGCAAGCCTATGATCCGCTTGATAAAATCGATGTCAGGCTCGGTCGGCTTGCGAAACACCGCGACATCCCCGCGTTCGGGATCCGACCCGAAAATGCGCCCGTCGAAAAGGTCGATGCCAAAGGTAGGCAGCGAATACTTGCTGTAGCCATAGGCAAACTTCGAAACGAAAAGATAGTCGCCGATCAGCAGGGTCGGCTTCATCGAGCCGGACGGAATGTTGAAGGGTTCATAGGCGAAGGTCCGGACGACCAGCGCAATCACCACCGCGTAGAACACGGTACGGATCAGCTCGAACCAGCCGCCGTCCTTTTTCTTGGCCGCCTCGGCCTTGGCCGTTTCGGCGGATTTGTCGACGTCAGGCATCAAGGGCGTTCCCGGACTGCGGAATGGCGGAAATGATCACCATGGCCTGCGCCAAGGGATGATCGTCGGTCATGGAGAGGTCGATCACGGCGGTCATGCCGTCGGGCAGGAGCTCTTCCAAGCGAACGGCAGCGCCGCCGGTCAGCTTCATGGTCGGCTTGCCGCTCGGCAGGTTGGTGACCTGCAGGTCGCGCCAAAAGACGCCGCGGCGAAAACCGGTGCCCAGCGCCTTCGAACACGCCTCCTTGGCGGCGAAACGTTTGGCATAGGTCGCCGCGCGCATGCGACGGCGGTCGGCCTTGCTACGCTCGGTCTCGGTGAAGATCCGATGGGTGAAGCGGTCGCCGAAACGCTCCAGCGTGTTTTCGATACGCCGGATGTCGATGATGTCGAGACCAAGGCCCAGGATCATGCCAAATGGCCTGATCCGGCGTAGACAACCAGCATTCGGCACCGCCTGCGGGCCATGGCACACACTCCAAACATGTCGGTTTTCACGGGCGCGCGCCTGCATATAGCCGAAGGCCGGTCCGGCGGGAACCCCGGCGTCACAATCTGGACCGTTCGACGGAGTTGACGCTGGGATTGGCTCTGAGCGCCGCGATAACGTTCGTCAGATGTTTTACGTCCCGGACCTCGACATCGATGACCATGTCGAAAAAGTCGGTCGAGCGGTTGGTAATCTTGAGGTTCGAGATGTTGCCGTTGTTGCGCGCGATCAGCGTCGACATGGTGCCCAGCGTGCCCGGTTCGTTGGAAACCGTGACGTGGATACGCCCGACATGAAGTTCCGCGGTTTCGCCGTCGACCGTCCACGCGACGTCGATCCAGCGCTCCGGCGTCGCCTCGAACTGCTGCAGCATGTCGCAATCGATGGTGTGGATGGTGACGCCCTTGCCCGTGGTCACAATGCCGACAATCCGGTCACCCGGCAGCGGATGGCAGCAATTGGCGAAGTGAACCGCCATGCCGGGGATCAGTCCGCGTATCGGGATCGCGTGATCGCCCGCGGAACCGCCGTCCTTCTTGCCGCGTGTCGCCTTGCCCTTACCCGGTTTGCCCTCCACCGCCTCAGGGTAAACCGCGCCAACGGCGGCCGTCCCGGTGATACGGCCATCGCCGACCGCGGCAAACAGGTCATCGGGCGTCTTTTCGCCCAACACCTCGCAGGCGCGCCGGATCGCCTTGCGTGTCGACTCAAAACCCGCCTGAACAAAGGCGCGCTCGACGATCGCCTTGCCGAGCTGGATGTATTCGTCGCGCTCCTTGCCGCGGACAAAACGGCGGATGCGGCTGCGCGCCTTGCCGGTGACGACAAACTGTTCCCAGGTCGGACTCGGCGCCGCGACATTGGAACGTACGATTTCTACTTGATCTCCGTTCTCAAGAATTGTCCGTAATGGTTTGATTTGACCGTTAATTTTCGCACCGACACATGTGTCGCCGACATCCGTGTGGACGGCATAGGCAAAGTCGACCGGCGTCGCGCCACGCGGCAACGCAATGATGTCGCCACGCGGCGAAAAGCAGAAAACCTGGTCCTGGAACATCTCCAGCTTCGTGTGTTCCAGGAACTCCTCCGGCCCCGCCGCGTGCTCCAGGATCTCCAGGAGTTCGCGGACCCAACGGTACTGGCGTCCGTCGCGTACCGCCGATGTCGGGTCGCCGGACTTGTAGCTCCAGTGGGCGGCAACCCCGAACTCGGCGATTTCGTGCATCTCGCGGGTCCGGATCTGGATTTCCAGACGCTGATGCTCCGGCCCGTAGACGGTCGTGTGGATCGAGCGGTAGCCGTTCGGCTTCGGGGTCGAGATGTAGTCCTTGAAGCGACCGGGCACGGTCGGCCAGGTGCCGTGGACCACGCCCAGCGTCTCGTAGCAGCGCGGGATCGTATCGACGACGACGCGGAAGGCGACGATGTCGGAGAGCTGCTCAAAACCGACGTTCTTGCGCTGCATGGTGCGCCAGATCGAATAGGGCCGCTTTTCGCGTCCGATCACCTCGGCCTCGATTCCGGCCTCCGCGAGCGTCTTTTGCAAACGCTCGACAATGCGGGTGATCATGTCCCCGCCTTCCTCGCGCAGATAGCGCAGGCGCTCGACCACCGAGGCACGCGCCGTCGGGTTGAGCTCGATGAAGGCCAGGTCCTCCAACTCGTCCTTGAGCGCCTGCATGCCGATCCGCTCGGCCAGCGGCGCGTAGATCTCCATGGTTTCGCTGGCCGTGCGGACGCGTTTTTCCGGCTTCGCCACGTGGTGCAGGGTGCGCATGTTGTGCAGGCGGTCGGCGAGCTTGACCAACAGGACCCGGATATCTTCCGACATCGCCAGCAGCAGTTTGCGGAAGTTCTCGGCCTGCTTGGTGTTTTCCGACTGAAGCTCCAGGCGCGAGAGTTTGGTGACACCGTCAACCAGGCGCCCGACCTCGGGCCCGAACTGCTCCTCGATCCCTTCAAGTGTCGCGTCGGTATCCTCGACCGTGTCGTGCAGCAGGCCCGTGATGATGGACGCGCCATCCAGGCGCATGTCGGCCAGAATGCCCGCGACTTCAACGGGATGGGAGAAATAGGGATCGCCGGATTCACGGGTCTGGTGGCCGTGCGCCATCATCGAGAAGACATAGGCACGGTTCAGCGCGTCCTCATCGGCGGACGTGTCGTAGTCCCTTACTTTCTCGACCAGTTCGTATTGGCGAAGCATTATGATCTAGCGCGCTTGGACCGCTTGCTAGTTTACACCCGCTCGCCGCGGGCACCACGCGCAGAGATCATACAGCTCAGGCTTGGTTCTCGTCAGTTGGCGCAGCCTCTTCAACCGCCGTCTCGTCGACGACTTCGGCACCCAGGCCGGCAAGCGCCGCAGCGGCGGCCGCGGCAACCGCGTCGCCCGACAGACCGACCTCGTCACCCAGGCCAAGATCGCCTTCAATATCGTCATCATCCTGCTGGGGCTCGCCGCCATAAACGAGCTTGCGGCGCAGGCCGTCGAGTTCCACGGTGTCGTCGGCGATTTCACGCAGGGCGACAACCGGGTTCTTGTCGTTGTCGCGATCGACGGTCATCGGGGCGCCGGAGCCGAGCTCGCGGGCGCGCTGGGCGGCCAGCATCACAAGCTCGAAACGGTTGGGAATCCGGTCAATGCAGTCTTCAACGGTAAGACGCGCCATGGTTCATTCTTTCCTGTCGACAATCTGTCCTATGTGGCTGTGGTCATAGCCTTATGCAAGGTTGGTGGCAAGCCTTGTCAGCCCTTGCCGTCAGGCGCCATCGCCCGGATTTCCTGATCGGCCGGCAAAGCCGCGACCAGCGCGTCAATCGGCGTCCCGGTCACCGGATGGCGCCAATCCGGCACCAGGCAGCGCAGGGGCAGCAGCACGAAGGCGCGATCCGCCATGCGTGGGTGTGGCAAAATGGGACAACCATCCGGACTGACCTGGCCGCGATAGTCCAAAAGATCGATATCCAGCACCCGCGCCTCCCAGCGTTCGCGCCGGACGCGGCCAAACGCCTCTTCCGTCTCGTGGAGCAGACCGAGCAGCTCTGCCGGCGGCAACGCGGTCTCCAGCATCGCCACGGTGTTGACGAACCAGGGCTGATCGCTCGCCGGCACCGGCGCGCTCTCATACATCGGCGCTACGCCGGTAACAGCGATGCCCGCATCGTCCAGGCTCGCCAGGGCAAGCTCGATGGTCTCGCGGGGCGCGCCATGTCGCGACGTCAAATTGGCGCCCAGACCTATCAGGATAGGTTTGGGTTTGTCGGTTTGTCGGGTCGTCACGATCGGAGGCCGCTGCGATGTCTATTCGATGTCCGCCACGCGCGCGTATCGGGCTTGATGTGTATTCATCACACTGCGGCAGCAGTTGCACGCCAAATCTGGCGCACACGGCAGCACGTCCATGCAGGGCCGGGAGGCAGTGGCGCTCGCGCCACCTTGGATCACGAACGATCCGTCTTGTGTCTAGAAACCCGTCTCGATGCCGTCGGCGACGCTGATGACGACATTGCGAATGCTGCCCAGCGCCGTAGCCGCTACGCTGAAGCCGGGCGCATGCTCAAGCGCTATCTCTTCGAGATGAACAATGGCCGTTGGATCGGCATACGCCAGCTGGTCGACCTCGATTATGCTGACATCGCCGACGTCGCCAACGTGAAGGTGGCTTGTGTGCAGATTGGCAAGCGCCGTTGCACTGACATCGGTAAAGACACCGGCCAACGAGCCAACCGAGGCCTCGGCCGTAATCTGAGCCTTCTCGACATGGCCTTCCTCGACCAGACCGAACAACACGCCTGACAGCGGATCGGCATTCTCTTCGACGACGGCAAGCGACGTTTCCTCGACCACCGGCTCTTCGGGCGGAAGGATCGCGCCGACAACGATTTGCACGCTTTCTTCATGGACGCCCACGTCGCTTTCCAGCGAGCCGACATTGCCGATAGCCGTTGCGGCAATCTCCACCTCCGGCACGTCCACGCCTGGAGCGGGGTTCCCAACCGGCGGGCCGACGACAACCGCGTCAATGGCGGCATAGGCATCGACATGACCGACCAATACCTGCGACGTACGCACGTCATAGGCGACGATCAAATCGACCAGGATGTAGGCCTTCATCGGCCCGGGGCCAGAGCCGAGACTGGGCGCCATCATGACGGCGAAGTCGACCGCACCGGATGCTTCATCGTTCGATGACACCGCGAGGGTGTCCGACGTATCGCCACACGGGTCGGTTTCGCAGATCTCAACCTCCGACACGTTGGCCACGGCCGTTGCAGAGACACTGGCGAGGGGAGCGGTAGAGTCTTTGATGTTGTACAGCAGCGCGCCGCCATGGGCGTTGGCGGACACGGTGCCGATAAACACCTGGTCGAGGGTAATGCGGGTCAACCCGGTGTCGTCGGGCCAACCGCGATCATACCGCGCCCGGATCATCGGACTGTCGAAACCGATCATGCCCGCGTACCAGTCGGTCGAAATCCAATCGCTGTGGCTGTCGTCCGAACCAAGACTGGGCGCCATGAGTTCGGCGAAATTGAGCTCATCGGCGTCGTCGCGTTCGTCGTCGTCAAAAGCCCAAGCGGGCGCAGCGACGGTCGCCGCACCAATGACCAAAACGCCAATCGCCAAGAGACATGCAAAAAAAACGCGCAGCCCAGCGCACCCCGTTTCTATCCCCCGGGGCCGCCGGTGTATGGTCTTAACTGAACCAGCCATCTCGCGCGCCGATCACCTGAATTACGTCAAAACTGGATACGCAAATCTCACATTCTCCTCAGCCGCAATCTCAACGCAGAAGACATTGAGATCACTGGGAAAAAGGTTAACAAGCATCGGCTCAAGAAGCATCCGAACATGCGACGTACCCCACCCGGTTAGGTGCCTACACCAATTGGACCGCAGGCGCCGGAGGGAGTAAGAGCACAATCCGATCGATAGGGCGCAGTGGCGCTTACGCGGTCCATTGCGATTGTATGACAGCGTGAAAACACCCCATTCGCCCAAGAAACGCCGCCGGTAAGCGGTCGTACAGGAGACCCTTTGAAGATCTTGACCGGTTGCAGTCTACAGAGATTCCTCGCCCATGATTTGCAACCGGCATGCTCGTGCCTGTTTTTCCCACACGATGACTTGCGAACAGTCGCCAACGAGAACTAAAACACCTCCGCTAATGCCGCACTGTCAGACAAGCGAACATGTGCGGTGCCCACACAACCAACCCGTCGCAATCACTGATACAAGAACGGAAGAAAAAACAAAATGGTAAAGTTCTATAATGAAGAGCGCATGGTTTTGTTTATTGATGGCGCCAACCTATTCGCAACAGCAAAGTCGTTAGGTTTTGATATAGACTATCGTTTACTAAAGGGAGAATTCTCCAATCGCGGCCGCCTGATCCGTGCGATGTATTATACAGCCCTTGTCGATGACCAAGAGTATTCGCCAATCCGGCCGCTTATAGATTGGCTCGATTACAACGGCTATACCATGGTAACGAAGCCGACCCGTGAGTTCACGGACGCCATGGGCCGCCGCAAAATCAAAGGCAACATGGATATCGAGCTGGCGATCGACATGCTGGAAATGGCCGAATTCATGGATCACGCCGTGTTGTTTTCCGGCGACGGCGATTTTCGTTCTCTGGTCGAGGCCGTGCAGCGCAAGGGAACGCGCGTCACCGTGGTCAGCAGCCTGAAGACCCAGCCGCCGATGGTGGCCGACGACCTGCGCCGCCAAGCCGACAACTTCATCGATATTGCCGATATCGCCGATGTCATCGCCCGCAAGTATGTCGAACGGCCCGTCGAGCACGCCGACGACGACTATGACGATTATGAGGACGATGACGACGAAGCGGTGGTCATCCGCACGTCGTGACGGGGTTCGCGCCGGCCAGGGATTGCGCGCTCTGCCCGCGTCTCGTCGCCTTCCGGCACGACATCAACGATCGCCAGCCCGACTGGCATAACGCGCCGGTCCCCGCTTTCGGCCCGGAAAGCGCGGGTTTGCTGATTGTCGGTCTGGCGCCGGGCCTGAAAGGCGCCAACCGGACCGGACGGCCGTTCACCGGCGACGGCGCGGGCGATCTGCTCTACCCGACCTTGATCAAATGCGGTTTCGCCGAGGGGTCTTACGACGCCCGCCCGGACGACGGCCTCGAACTGGTCAATTGTCGCATCACCAACGCCGTGCGCTGCGTGCCGCCCCAGAACAAGCCGATTGGCGGCGAAATCACCGCTTGCAACGACTTCCTGACGCGCGAAATCGCGGCGATGCCGAAACTTCGCGTCATCCTGGCATTGGGCGGCATCTCCCACAACGCCGTGTTGCGGGCGCTGGGCCATAAACAGTCACGGTTTCGTTTTGGCCATGCCGTCGACCACGACATGGGCGACGGCAAGTCGCTCGTCGACAGTTACCACTGTTCGCGCCTCAACACGAACACCGGGCGCCTGACGCCAGCCATGTTCGAGGCCGTCTTCGCCCAGATCCGGGAACGTCTTTAGGACCGAAGCGGCGCTCAGCCGCGGTCGCGCAGCAGCCTAGCCTTTTGCCGCTGCCAGTCGCGATCGCGCACGGCCTGACGCTTGTCATACGTATGTTTACCGCGGGCTAGAGCCAAGGAGACCTTGGCGATGCCGCGCCGATTGAAGTAGAGGCTCAAGGGAACCAGGGTCTGGCCGGAGCGGTTCGTGGCGCCGATCAGGCGGTTGATTTCGCGCCGATGCAGCAGGAGCTTGCGCGACCGGTTGGGCTCGTGGTTCGCCCGGCCCGCGGGATCGTACTCGGGGATGTGCATCCCTTCGATCCAGATCTCGCCATCCTTTTCGCGCGCGAAAGCCTCGTTGATCGTCGCGCGGCCCGCGCGCAACGATTTGACCTCGGTGCCGGTCAGCTGGATGCCGGCCTCGAACTCCTCGTCCAAAAAGTAGTCACGGCGCGCCTTTCGGTTGCGCGCCACGGTCTGGCCCGTCGGTTCGGCCTTCTTTTTGGCCATGATGCCGTTACGCGATCAACCCGAGGCCGCGCATGGCCTGGGCAACCCGCTCCTTGGTCGCCGCGCCGGGCTCGACGAGCGGCAAACGCACCGAGCCGTCGCCATAGCCCAAGAGAGACGCGGCAAACTTGATCGGCGCGGGGCTGGTTTCCGCGAAGAGGGCCTCGTGCAGCGGCATCAGACGGTCCTGGATCTCACGCGCGGCTTCGTGCTCGCCGTCCTGCCAGGCCTTGTGCATGGCCGAGCAGAGCGCCGGCGCGACGTTCGCTGTGACGGAAATGCAGCCGTGACCGCCCATGCCGAGCAGGCCCAGAACGGCGGCGTCCTCGCCCGACAACTGACAGAAGCCCGTACCGATGCGCGCTCGCTGCTTAGAGACACGGTCGGCCGCCGCGGTCGACTCCTTGCACCCCACCACGTTCGCCAGGCTGGCGATGCGCGCCATCGTCTCGACCGAGATGTCGACGCCGGTGCGTCCGGGGATGTTGTAGACGATGATTGGGATGTCGACGGCGTCGTTGACCGCCTTGTAGTGCTGATAGAGCCCTTCCTGGGTCGGCTTGTTGTAGTAGCCGGTGACGATCAGCACCGCGTCGGCGCCCGCCTGTTTGGCGCTTTGCGACAGTTCGATGCACTCGGTGGTCGAATTGGAGCCGGTGCCCGCGATAACCGGGACACGGCCGCCGGCCGCCTCGATGCAGAGCTTCACGACCCGCATGTCCTCATCGTGCGACAAGGTGGGCGACTCACCGGTGGTGCCCATCGGCACCAGACCGTTGGTCCCCTGCTCGATCTGCCAGTTGACGAACTCCTGATAACCTTTCTCGTCCACCTGCCCGTTTCGGAACAACGTGACGAGGGCAACAAAGGACCCCTTGAACATCGCACTCTCCATGGGCTGATGATTGCGGAAGGCCAGAATCGGCGCACCATAATGCCAGGTTGCGTCACGCTGCAAGCAAGGCTCGCCAAGATCATAAGCCTCGGTTAGCTTCGCGCCGAGTTTCGAGAAGGGCAAACCATGGGCTCGAACCCGATCAAGGGCATCTTGTTTGACATGCGTTCCACGTTCGGACGTCCCGAGGGGCGGCGCCCACGTCTGGAGATGCCATGACGGAACCCGGTTTCAGCGACATCGCCGCCGCCGCAGAGCGTTTGCGCGGACACGCCGTCCGGACGCCGCTTCTGGAGGCGCCGCTGCTCAACGAACAAATAGGCGGGCGTGTCTTGGTGAAGGCCGAGAACCTGCAATTGACGGGCTCGTTCAAGTTCAGGGGCGCCTTCAACAAGATCAGCCAGCTCGATGCGGCCGCCAGAAAGCGCGGAATCGTCGCCTATTCGTCGGGCAATCACGCCCAGGGCGTCGCCGCGGCCGCGCGATACCTGGAAACTCCTGCTGTGATCGTGATGCCGGAAGACGCGCCGGCGGTGAAACTCGACAACACGCGCGCCTGGGGCGCAGAGGTCGTCACCTATCCGCGCCATGGCGCCGATCGCGAGATGATCGCCCTCGACATCGCGCGGGACCAGGCTCGCACGGTCATACCGCCCTATGACGACCCCCACATCATTGCCGGACAAGGCACGGTTGGGCTCGAAATCACCGAGCAGGCCGGGGAACGCGGCGTGAGCCTCGACCACATCGTCATCTGTTGCGGCGGCGGCGGTCTGACCGCCGGCGCCGCCATCGCCCTTGCCGAGCGGCTGCCCGGCACCGCCATCCACACCGCCGAGCCGGAAGGCTGGGACGACACCAAGCGTTCGCTTGAGACCGGTACCCGGCAACGGATCGAAGAAGTCACGCCGTCGCTGTGCGACGCGCTGCTCGCCTCGACACCCGGCGAATTGACCTTCGCCATCAACAACCGTCTGGTGACGAGCGGTTTTGCGGTCAGCGAGGAGGATGTGGGCCGGTCCATGGCCCTGGCGCACCGTTACCTCAAGATCGTCCTGGAACCCGGCGGCGCGGCAGCGCTTGCGGCGGTCACCAGCGGCAAGCTCGATGTGGCCGGCAAATCGGTCGCGGTGGTCGCGTCGGGCGGCAATGTCGACCACACTGTCTTCTGCGACATGCTGTCGCGCTTCGGGACCTGATCATGGAGCCATCC
>JANQGO010000282.1 GCA_028277285.1 Alphaproteobacteria bacterium
GGTCAAAGTAAGGGTAGCGCGCCACCGTCAACCCGGCCGAGCCGGCCAGGATATGATGATTGGGCCAGGTCGGCTCGCTGAGCCAGAGCGTCGCGTCCGGCCGCGTGGTCTTGATCAGGCTCATGATGACGCGCAAGGCGCCGCTGCCGCCAGGCGTCTGAATCGCGCGCACCCGGTCGGCCTTCCTGGAGGCGCCAAAGACGAGGTCGCACATCGCCGCGTTGAAACTCTCATCGCCGCCCGGCGCCACGTAAGCCTTGGTCGTCTGCGCTGCGAACAGGCGCTGCTCGGCCTCGCGCACAGCCGCCATAACCGGCGTCGCGCCATCGGAGTCCCTATAGATGCCGATGCCCAGATCGATCTTCTCGGGCCTGGGATCGGCGCGGTAGGCGAGCAGAACGCCAAGGATCGGATCGGCCTCTAGGGCCTCCAGGTCTTCGAACATGGGAGGTCTCCGGCAAGACGTCGGCGCGGCTTGTTTGTGGACCTTACGCCCCGCCCGCCATGACCGGCAATCCCCGCGTCAACGACACCCGTTAGACGAACTCGGGCACCTTGTAGGGCGTCTTCGCTGTTTCCAGTGCGTCCTTAAGAGACACCGATCCGTTAAACAGCGCGCGGCCAAGAATGCAGCCGCCGATATTGGGCAGATAGCGAAGCGTCGCGACATCGTCGAGCGAGGTTACCGTGCCGCTCGAGATAACCGGAATGCCCAGTTCCTCGCCCATCTTCGTGGTCGCAGCGAGATTGTATTCCTGCGGATCGGTGTCACGGTCGAGATCGATGAAGACAATTTCCGCAACGCCGGTCTCTTCGAAACTCTTGGCCAGCTGCAAAGCGGTATAGGTCGTGGTCTCGCGCCAGCCTTCGACGACCACGTGATCCCGGCGCGCGGCGATCGTGACGAGAACACGGTCCGGGTAGGCGCTGCAAACCTGCTGTACCAGATGCCGGTCCTTGACCGCCGCCGTGCCCAACCCGATGCGCGATGCGCCGTGATCAATCCACCAGGCGGCGGTCTCCATGGTGCGGATGCCGCCGGCGACCTGGACCGGGATGCTGACGCTGTCGATGATCTCGCAGATCAGATCGCCGTTGTGATGACCGCCCTGCATGGTGCCGTCCACGTCGACGACATGAAGGCACGCCGCGCCATCGCCGGCGAACTGTTTCGCGGCGTCCAGGGGCGCCATGTCGAAGGGCTTGGGAGGCTCGCCGCTGCCGTCGAGGCGATCGACAGCCTTGCCGTCCATGATTTCGATGGTCGGATAGATCTTCATCGCACGTTCCTCCCCAGGTGCCGGGTCCGGAACGTGCAGACGTTCTTGCTGTTGTTGTATCTCAGCCCGTTCCTGGGCCCGATCTACGGCAAATCCAGTCTAGTGCAAGATCATGTCGAATTGAATCAAATCGGCTTGTGAGCGGCAAAGAACCTGCGTCTCCGGCCGATCTTGCGGCGAACAACCCCTTGAATCAAATAACCTTTTAGCCCCCGACTAAGCCGCGGCCTCCTCGCCGCCGGGCGGCTGCCACGTCAGTACGGGATGGCGCGCCGCGGCGGTTTCGTCGAGACGGCGCCAAGGCGCCAGGTGCGGCGCTGTGTGGAACCATTCGGCATCGCCCTCCTTTGCCCGGCGCATCAGGCCGACCATGGTGTCGCAGAACTGGTCCAGGCTCTGCTTGCTTTCGGTCTCCGTCGGCTCGATCAACATCGCGCCATGCACGACGAGCGGAAAGTACATGGTCATCGGATGGAAACCCTCGTCGATCATCGCCTTGGCGATGTCCAGCGTGGTGACGCCGGTGTCCTTCAACGACTGATCGTCAAACAGGCATTCATGCATGCACGGTGCCGGATAGGCCGCATGGTAGGTGCCTTTCAACCGCTTCATGACATAGTTGGCGTTCAGCACCGCGTCTTCGGCGACCTGGCGCAAACCGTCGGAGCCGTGGCTCATCATGTAGCTCAAGGCGCGCACGAACATGCCCATCTGGCCGTGGAACGCGCGCAGCCGGCCGAAGCTCTTGCCGCCTTCATCATGCTCGACCAGGTGATAATCGTCGCCGTCTGCGACGACATAAGGCAGCGGCGCATAGGGCACGAGAGCTTCCGACAAGACCACGGGACCGCTGCCCGGCCCGCCGCCGCCATGGGGTGTCGAGAACGTCTTGTGCAGATTGATGTGCATGGCGTCGACGCCCAGATCGCCGGGCCTGACGCGCCCGACAATGGCGTTGAAGTTGGCGCCATCGCAATAGAAGAACCCGCCGGCGTCGTGGAGCAGCCGCGCGACCTCGATGATGTCGTTCTCGAACAGCCCGCACGTGTTGGGGTTGGTCAGCATCAAGGCCGCGACGTCGTCGTCCAGCGCCTGCTTGAACGCGTCGAGATCCAGACGGCCGCGGTCGTTGGCCGGGATGGCATCGACTTCGTAACCGCAATGGGCGGCGGTGGCCGGGTTGGTGCCATGAGCGGATTCCGGCACCAGCACGCGCTTGCGCGCGTCGCCGCGGTCTTCCAGCGCGGCGCGGATCGTCATCAGACCGGCCAGCTCGCCGTGGGCACCAGCAGCCGGCGACATGGCGACGCCCGGCATGCCGGTCAGCGTCGTCAGCCAGTGCGCCAGCGTCGCGATGACGTCCAGACAGCCCTGCACCGTCGATACGGGCTGCAGGGGATGGGCATGGGCGAAACCCTCCAGGCGCACGACCTTTTCGTTGAGCCGGGGGTTGTGCTTCATGGTGCACGAGCCCAGCGGATAAAGGCCGGAATCGATCGCGTAGTTCTTCTGGGAGAGCCGCGTGAAGTGGCGCACGATCTGAGGCTCGCTGAGCCCCGGCAGACCGATCCGCCCCTTGCGTTCAAGACCGCCAAGCCGGCATTCCAGGTCTTCCGGTTCCGCCAGATCGACGCCGGTGCGCCCGGCCTCGTCCTGCTCGAACAGCAGGGGTTCATCCATGACGAGGCCGCGATGGCCGGAGATTGTCTCGGTCATGCCAACACCTCCTGCAACGCCGTCGCGAAGCGGTCGAGATCGTCGGCCGTGTTGGTCTCCGTCGTCGCGACGATCAGGAGATCGGCGAACGCCGGGTCATCGGGATGGAACCGCGAAAACGGCACGCCGGCCAGAACACCCCGCTCGGCCAGCGCATCGACGACCTCCGCGGCCGGCTTGGGCAATCGGACGGCGAACTCGTTGAAGAACGTCTCGTTGACCAGCGTCACGCCGTCGATCGCCGACAGCCGGTCTGCGGTGCGGATCGCCGCCTCGTGATTGAGCCGGGCAAGCCGCGTCATGCCCGCCTCGCCCAGAAGCGATAGGTGGATGGTAAAGGCAAGCGCGCACAGGCCGGAGTTCGTGCAGATGTTGCTGGTCGCCTTTTCGCGGCGAATGTGCTGCTCGCGCGTCGAAAGCGTCAGCACCCAGCCGCGCCGGCCTTCGCTGTCCGTCGTTTCGCCGGTCAGGCGGCCGGGCATCTGGCGCACATGTTTGGCGCGCGCGGCGAAGAGACCGACATAGGGCCCGCCATAACCCAGCGGGTTGCCGAGAGACTGGCCCTCGCAAACCACGATGTCGGCGCCCATCTCTCCCGGCGGCGTCACGAGGCCAAGCGAGACGACTTCGGTCACCACGACGACCAGAAGCGCGCCGGCCTGATGGCAGGCTTCGGCGATTTTCGTGACGTCACGCACATGGCCGAAGGCATCGGGATTCTGGACGACGACGCAACTGGTCGTCTCGTCGATCAGGCCGGTCAGATCCTGGTCGCCGTCGGGCGCCGGCGGCTGGCTTGCGATCTCGAAACCGGAATAGCGAGCATAGGTTTCCACCGTCTCGCGATAGTGCGGGTGCAGCCCGCCGCCCAACACGGCGCGATCACGGCGCGTGACACGGTTTGCCATCAAGACCGCCTCGGCGGTGCCGCTGGCACCGTCATACATCGACGCGTTCGCCACCTCCATGCCGGTCAGCATCGCGACCATGGTCTGGAACTCGAACAGCATCTGAAGCGTGCCCTGGGTGATCTCCGGCTGATAGGGCGTATAGGAGGTCAGGAACTCCCCGCGCTGAATGAGGTGATCGACGGTCGCGGGCACATGGTGGCGATAGGCACCACAGCCGATAAAGAACGGCTCGCGCGCGCCATGCAGGTTCTTGGCCGCCATCGCGGCAAGCGCGCGTTCGACTTCCATCTCACCCTGATGGCGGGGCAGTGCCACGGGCGTATCAAGCTTGGCCTCGGCGGGAACATCGACATAGAGATCAGCGATGCTTTCGGCGCCGATGGTCGCCAGCATCGCCTGGCGATCAGCATCCGTCAGCGGCAGGTAACGCATTACTCAAGCTCCGCCACGAACTCGCCATAGGCTTCTTCATCCATCATGCCATCAACGTCGCTTTCATCGGCCATCTTGATGCGCATGAACCAGCCGCCGCCATAGGCGTCTGAATTGACCGGCGACGGGTCATCGGCCAGGCCGCTGTTAACCTCGGTGACTTCACCGGAGACCGGCGCGTAGACTTCACTGGCTGCCTTGACGGACTCAACGACCGCCGCTTCCTCGTGTTGGACCACGTTACGGCCGACATCCGGCAGCTCGACAAACACGACATCGCCCAACTGCTCCTGGGCATAGTCGGTGATGCCGACGGTCGCGATACCGTCTTCGATATCGACCCACTCGTGGTCCTTTGTGTAAAGCCTGTCAGCCATTGCGTTGTCTCCCTATGCTCAACACGTCATGTCCTGTGGTATCGATGCGGCACGAACGGCATGGCCGTAACGTCGATGGGCAACGACTTGCCGCGCACCACGGCGTTCAAGCGCTCGCCCGGCGTGGCACGATCGCTAGGCACATAACCCATGGCGACGGGACCGCCGACGGTCGCGCCGAAACCGCCGCTGGTGACCGTGCCGATGACATTGCCGTCGTCGTCGACAATACCGGCGCCGTCGCGCACCGGGGCACGACCTTCCGGTTTCAGACCGACCAGGCGACGATCGGTTCCGTCCTTGATCTGTCGTTGGATGACCTCGGCTCCGGGATAGCCGCCACCGTCGCGGCGCGCTTTCTGGATCGACCAGATCAGGCCCGCCTCGATCGGCGTCGTGGTCGTGTCGATGTCGTGGCCATAGAGGCATAGGCCCGCCTCCAGCCGCAGGCTGTCGCGCGCGCCCAGGCCGATGAGGTCGACCTCCGGCATGTCGAGCAGGCGGCGCGCCAGGGCTTCGGCGGCGTGGCCGGGCACGGAGACCTCGACACCGTCCTCGCCCGTGTAGCCGGACCGGCTGACCAAGAGCCGCTCGCCGTCCAGGTCCCAGGTCGCGGCCTGCATGAAGCTCAGTTGCTCGCAGTCGGGCACCAGACGGGCGAACGCCGCCACGGCCTTCGGGCCCTGCAGCGCCAAGAGCGCGCGGTCGCCGAGCACCTCGATCTCGCAACGACCGCCCAGATTCGCCTGCAAATGCGCGATGTCCGCATCCTTGCACGCGGCATTGATGACCAGATAGAGGTGATCGCCCATGGCGGTCACCATCAGGTCGTCCAGGATGCCGCCAGAATCGTTGGTGAACTGGGTATAGCGCATGCGGCCGGACGAAAGCGCCGTCATCGCCGCCGGCACCAGTGTTTCGAGCGCGCCGGCCGCCGCCTCGCGTCCGCCGGGGGCGGAGAGCCGGACCTGTCCCATATGCGAGACGTCGAACAGACCCGCGGACTGACGTGTCTGGCGATGTTCGGCGAGAATGCCGGCGGGGTACTGGACGGGCATGGCATAGCCGGCAAAGGGCACCATGCGCGCGCCCTGTTCGACATGAAGGTCGTAAAGCGGCGTCTTCTTCAACCCGTCCCTGGCCTGCACCCTCGACTTCTCCCTCAGCGCGACAAGATCGCCGTCAGAACGTCACCGTTCCCACGGTCGCCCCCTCTGTCGTCGGACCTGAGAGCATCGCCGGCGAACCGGCTTACCCCTTCGGTGAGGCCGCGCCACAAAGGGCCGCGGTCTTCTCTCCAGAGGCGCCATCCCCCGACGGTCCCGCTTGCCTGAGAGTTTCCGGGACGGGTTGCTCCTTCGGCGGCGACCCCTTCGGTGAAATCAACGGCATGAACGTTTCGCCGTGCCTCACCGTGATTGGGTCGTTCTCTCCCGACGGGTTCGTGAGCGCACGGGATGATGGTCACGCCAACGGCTGAGGTCAACCTTGATCGGGAGGTTACACACAGGCGTTACAGCCGACGCGCCCGCGCCTCCTCTAACTGCTCGGGCGTGAGCTGGAAGCCGACGAAGATCGTGTAGTCGGCCGCGCCGGCCAGGGTCGGGAAACGAATGCGCTGGCGCACGGTCTCGATATGGCCGATCTCCAGGGCGTTGCCGGGAAACGCGACATCAATGCCAAAGACCCGCTTGGCCAGCACCGTGCCTTCCGGATCGGCGACGACGACAAAGTACGGGAACGTTGTTTGCCGCTCCTGAGATGCCGGCCCGCGCAGCGCCCTGACGAAGAATTGCACCTCGACATCGACAAAGCGCTGCTCGGTCTCATAGAGACAATCCCATGCGATATCGACGATCTCGGCATTGAACTCGATGTCGATGAGGTCGCGGCCGCCACCGGGCGCGTAGTCGGTCGACCGTGTGGCGTCCTTGACCATATAGGCTTGCGGACAGATGACCGTGCCGAGCACTGCCTCCTCGGACTGGCAGGCCGCCACGAACAAGCCCAGGCCAAGCGCCACTATCGGCGCAAGCCAGCGGTCCCTTGCTATCAGGCGCATCTGATAGGCGGCTCCGAGCAGACGTGACAGGCCGTGGTCAAAGCGAATTGTGGGTGCCGTCGCAGTAAGGCGCCTTGGCCGTGTGCTTGCAGCCGCACAACCAGACCGTCTTGTCTTCATCGGCGACGATCATCATGGGCGACAATCCGGTCCCCTTGTGGGTGCCGTCGCACAGGGGCTGCTTGCTGCTGCGCCCGCAGGCGCACCAGAAGTACTTCTCCCCCTTCTTAAGGTCGAGCTTGTAAGGCTCTTTTTGTGCAATCTCGACGGCATCTGCCATCACTCCACCCCTTCTTTTTTCATCCTGCAGGGCCACCTTGAAGGCGCGTGGCCGGGCGCCAATCTAGAGGTCTGAATGGGTCGGAACAAGGGCAAGGCGGCATGTTTCACGGCACAGAGTTGATCCCGCTTTGGAGGGAATCGCTTCGCGCTTCCGTCGAAGCGGGTAAATCGGCTCTACACATCGATAGAGAGCGGATTCACGTGGTTAGGTGGGACCGGTGTACGGTCCCACCTAACCACGACCCGCTCTCGCGATGTGGTTTCCCACACCGGCCTTGATGATCTAGGATCGCCACCATGTTGGAATCCCCGAACAAGCCCGACTTGACCGTGCTGCTGGCCTCGCCCCGGGGTTTTTGCGCCGGCGTCGACCGCGCCATCCAGATCGTGGAAAAGGCGATCGCCCAGCACGGCGCCCCGGTCTACGTCCGCCACGAAATCGTCCACAACCGCTACGTGGTCGAGGGGCTGGAGGAGAAAGGCGCGATCTTTGTCGAGGAGCTGGAGGAGATCCCGGACGACGACCGTCCGGTCGTCTTTTCCGCCCACGGCGTGCCCAAATCGGTGCCGGAGGAAGCCAAGAGGCGCGATCTCTACTACCTCGACGCGACCTGCCCGCTGGTCAGCAAGGTCCACATCGAGGCCCAGCGCCACTACGCCAAGGGCCACCAGATTCTGCTGATCGGGCACCGGGGCCATCCAGAGGTGGTCGGCACGATGGGCCAGTTGCCGGACGGCGCGATCCTGCTGGTCGAAAGTGTCGAGGATGCCGAGTGCGTCGAGCCGGCGGACGGTAAGGAGCTCGCCTACATCACCCAGACGACGCTCTCGATCGACGATACCGCGGCGATTGTCGCTGTCCTGCAGCGGCGGTTTCCCGCCATGCAGGGACCGCGCAAACAAGACATCTGCTATGCCACGACCAACCGCCAACAGGCGGTCAAGGCGATTGCGGGACGCTGCGACACCGTTCTGGTGATCGGCGCGACCAACTCATCGAACTCACTGCGTCTGGTCGAGGTCGCGACACAGGCCGGTGCGTCGAGCGCCTTCCTGGTGCAGCGCGCCGACGACCTGGAGCGCATGGCCCTCGACGGCGTCGCGACGCTGGGCATCACGGCCGGTGCATCGGCGCCCGAAATCCTGGTTGACGAAGTCCTGGACCATCTTCGCCGCCGCTTCGAGCTGACAATCGAGGAAGTCGAGGTGACGCGCGAAGACGTTCATTTCAAGCTGCCCAGCGCGCTTACCGTTTGATCACCGCCCATGGCTGTCTACACCGACGTCGCGGCAGAAGATGCCGCCGCCTTTCTGACTGAGTACGATATCGGCCGGATCGTCTCGCTTAAGGGGATTGCCGAAGGTGTCGAGAACAGCAACTACCTGCTGTTGACCGATCGATCGCCGTTCATTCTGACGCTCTACGAGAAACGCGTCCGCGAGGAAGACCTGCCGTTTTATCTCGGCCTGATGGAGCACCTTGCCGATCGCGACGTGCCGTGCCCGACGCCGATCCATGGCCGGGACGGCGCGGCCTTGCGCAAACTCAACGGACGGCCGGCGGCGATCATCTCGTTCCTCAACGGCGTCTCGCCGCGCAGGGTCAGGCCGGAACATTGCGCGGCCTTGGGCAGCGCCCTTGCCGGCTTGCACCTCGCCGGCCAGGACTTCTCGATGTCCCGGCCCAACGATCTGTGCCTGACCGGATGGCAGAACCTGGCCAAGCAGTGCCTGGGTCAGGCCGACGAGGTCATGCCCGGGCTGGGACGCGAGATCGCATCGGAAGTCGAGGCACTGGAGGCTTCGTGGCCGGATACGTTGCCGTCGGGCGTCATCCACGCCGACCTCTTCTGCGACAACGTGTTCTTTGAAGGCGACGCGCTGACCGGCCTGATCGACTTCTACTTCGCGTGCAACGACTTCTTCGCCTACGACGTCGCGATCTGCATGAACGCCTGGTGCTTCGAAAACGAGCGCGAGTTCAACGTCACCAAAGCGCGGCAGCTTTTGGCGTCATACCGCCAGGTACGCCCGTTCGAAACCGGTGAGCTGGAAGCACTTCCCTTGCTGGCGCGCGGTGCGGCGCTGCGGTTCCTTCTGACCCGGTTGTTCGATTGGCTGCATCCGGTCGACGGCGCGCTTGTCACGCCGAAGGACCCTTTGGAGTACCTGCGGAAACTGCGCTTCCACCAAGGCGTGACAAGTCCGACCGCCTACGGTCTGACCTGACATGGCGGATACGCCGGTCATCATCCATACCGACGGCGCGTGTTCGGGCAACCCCGGGCCGGGCGGATGGGGCGCGCTGCTGCGATGGCGCGACTCAAAGAAGGAGATCAGCGGCGGCGCCGCGGAGACCACCAACAACCGCATGGAACTGATGGCCGCGATCGAAGCCCTGGAATCGCTGAAGCGGCCATCGACCATCGAGCTCTACACCGACAGCACCTATGTGCGCGACGGCATCACCGCGTGGATCACGCGATGGAAGCAGAACGGCTGGCGCACGGCGGCGAAGAAGCCGGTGAAGAACGCCGACCTGTGGCAGCGATTGGACTCAGCGCTCGCGCGCCATGACGTGACCTGGCATTGGGTCAAAGGCCATGACGGCGATCCCGGCAATGAGCGCGCCGACGCCCTGGCGCGCGAAGGCATGGAACCTTACCGCTAAGGCGCTAAGTCCCAAAAGAAACGGCCCCCGATCGAAACCGGAGGCCGTCTCCCTGGAATTCTTTCTGCAACGGGTTAGCCAAGCTGCTCCAGCATCGTTTCCGCACTGGTGCTGCCGTAACCGTCTTCATCGATGTTGAGCTGCGTGACGACGCCGTCGTCGACGACCATGGAGAAGCGCTTGCCGCGCAGGCCCATACCGTAACCGTCGAGATCAAGCTCAAGGCCAAGCGCCTTCGTGTACGCGGCGCTGCCGTCGGCCAGCATCATGACCTTGCCTTCGGCGTGCTGATCGTTACCCCACGCACCCATGACAAAGGCATCGTTCACCGCCATGCAGGCGATCGTATCGACGCCCTTCGACGTCAGATCACCCGCGTGATTGACGAAGCTGGGCAGATGCTGCGCCGAACAGGTCGGCGTGAAGGCGCCGGGAACGGAGAACAGCGCGACCTTCTTGCCGCCGAACAGTTCGTCCGTGGTGACCGCCTGCGGACCATCGGCCGTCATGGTGTGCATGGTGCCCGACGGCATCTTGTCGCCTACTTTGATTGTCATGGTTTCCCCCTGGGAATCGTGAAAGCTGCCTCGAACCGAGGATAAGGGTTCATATAGCGCGCCGACAGGTGCTCACAAGTGTGATGGAGCAGATCCTGTATCGATGGGGTCGCTTCGCGGCTACACCTCACCATGACCCGCTCTTGCGCGATCAAAACGGCCTCACCGATTTCTGTGTCGACGGGTTCCCATCTGGATGTACAATTGGTTCGGGCGCGCAACAGTTGAAAGGCCATGACAGGCAACACCGACTACCTGGAAGGTCATTGTTTGATCGCCATGCCAACAATGGGCGATGAACGTTTTGCACGCACGCTCGTCTATATGTGTGCCCATAACGAAGACGGTGCGATGGGGTTGGTGGTCAACAAACCCCTGGATGACTTGAGCTTTTGCGATCTGTTGACCCAGCTCGGTATCGATCAGGGTCCCGCGGCCGATGCCATTCGGTTGCACTTCGGCGGTCCGGTTGAAACCGGACGTGGGTTTGTTCTGCATTCTGACGACTACTCCAATGACGGCACCCTGCCGATCGCCGAAGGCGTGTCGTTGACCGCGACGGTCGATGTGTTGCGCGCCATGGCGCAGGGGTCGGGACCGCGCCGCAGCCTGTTGGCCCTGGGCTATGCGGGCTGGGCGCCGGGCCAACTCGATGCCGAGATCCAAGGCAATGGTTGGCTGACCTGCGAGGCCGACGAGGAGCTGATCTTCGGCCAGAACCTGAGTGCGAAATGGAACAAGGCGCTGGGTAAGATCGGCATCGATCCCGGCATGCTGACATCCGATCCGGGCATCTCCGGCAAACCCAACTGATGAGTCTGTGACACCTCGCCGTTTCGATGACTTTGTCGCCGGCGAGACGATCGACCTTGGCAGTGTAAAGCTTAGCCAGGACGACATCATTGCGTTCGCGGAAGACCACGACCCCCAGCCGTTTCATACCGATCCCGCAGCCGCCACATCATCGATCTATGGCGGCTTGATCGCCAGCGGCTGGCAGACCGCTTGCCTTTTCATGCGCTTGCTGGCCGCCAACCTGCTTAACGAGTCGTTGAGCCTGGGTTCACGCGGGCTTGACGATCTGCGTTGGCTGGCGCCGGTTCGTCCGGGCGACCGGCTGACCGCGTCGATCGAGATCAAGAAGACACGCGTCTCCACCAGCAAACCCGACCGCGGCGTCGTCACATGGCGCGGCTCGATGCGCAATCAAGACGGCGTCGAGGTCATGACTATCGACGCCACCTTCATGATCGGCACCGGCAGAACGTAGGATGTTGTATTCGCCCCGCTGTCGTCGCTGATCCTTGATCAGTCGCCAGCCAGTGCCGCCTGATGTTGGTGTTGCTGCAGGCGATAGTGCCGCCAGTCCGATTCCAACAGCGCGAACAGCCGATGGTCCTGCCAACGGCCGTCGATCTTGAGGTATCCGCGCGCCAGGCCCTCCTCATGGAAGCCCAAGCGGCGCAACAGGCGCTGGCTGGCTTCGTTGTCGGGCAGGCATGCCGCCTCGACCCGATGCAGGCGCAAGGTCTCGAAGATGTGCGCCAGAACAACGGCAACGCCTTCGCTCATGTAACCCTGCCGGGCGTAGGGTTCGCCGATCCAATAACCGATGGAGCAGGTCATCGCGACGCCGCGGCGGATGTCGGCGATGGTCAGGCCGCCGATCACCTGGCCGGCTTCGCGGTCGAACATCAGAAGGCCCGACGACGTTCCGGCCAGGCGTTCGCGCTGCAGAACGCGCACGCGCCGGCGAAACGCCTGCTGCGTCAGACTGTCGGATGCCCAGGTCGGCTCCCACGGCTCCAGGAAGGCGCGCGAGACGCGACGCACCTCGGCCCAGGACGGCCAGTCCTCCATGCGCGCGGGACGCAGCAAGACGCGGTCGCCGGTCAGCACCGGTCCCGGTTGGTCGCTCGGCGTGCGTTTGAGAAGGTTCAGCACTCAGTCCGCGTCAGGCGAAGTGCCCGGCGATCCTTTCGTAGTGTTGTTGGTAGCCGGCCGGGCCGATACTGGCGACGGTCGGCTGACAGGTATGGAAAAGGCGTTCGGCGCTCGACGTGATCTGGTCGCCATCGACCGCGTCCAGCTTCGCGACGATCTCGTTCTGCGGAACGGGCCGTCCGAACACCAGCATCTGGCGCGCGACGGTTTCGCATCGCGACGAGGTGCTCTCGCGCGACATCAAAAGCCCCGCCTTGAGCTGGGTACGCGCGCGTTCCAGTTCCGCATCGCTGATGCCATCGGTGGCGCGCTTCAGCTCGTGGGCGATCACCTCGCCGACCTCGTTGGAATCCTCATCCGCGCAACCGGCGTAGACCCCGAACAGGCCGCCATCGATGAACGACGAGCCGAAGGAATAGATCGAATAGGCAAGACCGCGCTTCTCGCGGATTTCCTGGAACAAGCGCGACGACATGCCGCCGCCCAACGCGTTCGACAGAAGCTGGACCGCGTAATAGTCGGGATCCTCGTAACCCACGCCATCGAAGCCGACGACCATGTGCACCTGCTCGACATCGTCGGCCTGTTCTCTGGCGCCGCCGCCATAGGCGACCGGCTCGGCCGAGTGCATGTTGGCATGACGCAGGCCGGCGAAATGCTCATCCGCAAGGCCGACGAGCGCGTCGTGCTCGACCGCGCCCGACGCCGCGAGCACCATGCTGTCGGCGCTATAGAATTGGCCCATGAAGTCGCTGAGCGCATCGCGGCTGAAGCTGTCGACCTTCTCCGGCGTGCCCAGGATCGAGCGGCCCATCGGCTGGTCGGGAAACGCGCATTCCTGAAACAGATCGAAGACCAGATCGTCGGGCGTATCGTAGACCTGGGCGATCTCCTGCATGACCACCCAGCGCTCGCGCTCCAGCTCCTCGGCGCAGAATGTCGAGTTCTGCAGGATGTCGGCCAAAATGTCGACCGCCAGCGGCACGTCGTCTTTCAGGATCCGCGCGTAATAGGCGGTGTGTTCGCGCGAGGTATAGGCGTTGACGTGGCCGCCGACATCCTCGATCTCCTGGGCGATGGCTTGGGCGTCGCGGCGTTCGGTGCCCTTGAACGCCATATGCTCCAGAAGATGGGAGATTCCGTTCAGTTCGGCCGGTTCGTCGCGTGCCCCGACGTCGACCCACACCCCGACCGCCGCACTCTCGACGCCCTCGATACGGTCAGTGACGACACGCATGCCGTTGGCAAGCGTGGAAACTTCAACACTCATGGTCCACCAGACGTTTTTGCTTTCTTGATGAAAGCTTGCACGGCGGCCAAGTCGTTTGGCAAGTGTTCGACGTGTTCCGGCCGGTCCATCACCTCGGCAAGACGATCCGGCGTCGGGGGTGCGTGACCGATCGCCGCTGCAACCGCATCGGGAAACTTGGCCGGATGGGCCTGGCCGTGAATGATGACCGGCACGTCCGCCGGCACCCCAGTGGCCCGCGCCGCGGCCGTTCCGCAGGCGGTGTGCGGGTCGACGATAACGCCGGATTCGCCGTGAATCCGGCGAATCTCCTGGAGAATCCCGTCGTCGTTCAGGCGAAAGGCATCGAAGATCTGGCGGGTCGCACCGGCCACGTCGTTCGCGACCGCGAAGCCACCGTTGCGCGCCAGGTCCGCCATCAGGCGCTCGATCGTGTCGCCATCGCGGTCGTGGAGCTCGAACAGGGCCCGTTCAAAGTTGCTTGAGACCTGGATATCCATGCTGGGACTGTAGGTCTCGACGACGGCCGACTTCCGGTATTCGCCCGACTCGACGAATCGGGCCAGAATATCGTTGGCGTTGGTCGCGATGGTCAGCCGGGCGATCGGCAAACCCATCTTGCGCGCCGCAAGACCGGCAAAAATCGCGCCGAAATTGCCCGACGGCACGCTAAACGCGATATCGCGATCCGGCGCGCCCAGGCGCACCGCCGACGCGAAGTAATAGACGATCTGGGCCATGACACGGGCCCAGTTGATCGAGTTGACCGCCGCCATGCCGATCGCGCGGCGGAACTGATCGTCGCCGAACATGGTTTTGACCAGGGCCTGACAGTCGTCGAACGTGCCGTCGATCGCCAGGCAGTGGACATTGTCGGCCTGGACCGTCGTCATCTGGCGGCGCTGCACGTCGCTGACCCGCCCGTCCGGGAACAGGATGAACGTCTCGATGCGGTCGCGGCCGGCACAGCCGGCAATCGCGGCCGAACCCGTATCGCCGGACGTGGCGCCGACAATTGTCACGCGTGTGTCGCGGCGCGCCAGCGCCCGGTCGAACAGCCGGCCGAGCAGTTGAAGGGCGACGTCCTTGAAAGCGAAGGTCGGGCCGTGGAAGAGCTCCAGCAGCCAGTCATTGTCGTCGAGCTGGGTCATCGGCACGACGGCGGCGTGATCGAACACCGCATAGGTCTCGCGGGTCAGGTCGTGCAGGGCTTCCGGTTCGATCCAGCCCTCCACGAACGGCGCCATGACCCGCGCGGCGATCGCCGGGTAGCTGAGGCCGGCCATCGCCTGGATGTCATCGCGCGAGAATTGGGGCCAGACCTCGGGCAGATAGAGGCCGCCATCGGAAGCGAGGCCGGTCAGCATGGCTTCTTCAAAGTCCAGGATCGGCGCGCGGCCGCGCGTGCTCACGTACTGCATGCTCTATCCGCCATAGCGTTCAGCGAGGTGGTTCTCGAACGCCGCCGTGCTCAGCGGCGCGCCGGTCGCCTTTTCGATGAGCTCATCGGTGGTCAGGATGGCACCCCATTGGTGCACGTTCCCGCGCAGCCACGACAGCAAGACACCGAAATCGCCGCGACGCAGGCCGTCGGGGATTTCCGGATGGGCATCGAGCGCCGCGCGATAGAGCTGGGCCGCCGCCAGGGCGCCAAGCGTGTAGGTCGGGAAGTAGCCGATCAGGCCGTCCGACCAGTGAATGTCCTGCAGACAACCCAGGCGGTCATCCGGCGGGCGGATGCCGAGCAGCGCTTCCAGCCCATCGTTCCACGCCGGCGGCAAATCGGCGGGGTCGAGGTTGCCGGACAAGAGATCCCGCTCCAGGCGATAGCGCAGGATGATGTGGAAAGGATAGGTGATCTCATCGGCGTCGACCCTGATAAAGCCGGGTTCGACGCGGTTGGAGAGGCGGACGAGATTGTCGACCTGCCAGCCGGGCCCGTCGCCGCCGTAGGTCTCGCGCAGCAGCGGCGCCAAAAACTCCAGGAACGGCCGGCCCCGGCCGACCTGCATTTCGATCAGCAGCGACTGGCTCTCGTGGATCGACATGCCGGCATCGCGCCCGGCCGGCTGCCCAACCCAGGCGTCCGGCAGGCCCTGCTCGTAGAGGGCATGGCCGGTCTCGTGCATCACCCCCATGATGCCCGAGGCAAAGTCGTTTTCATCGTAGCGCGTGGTGATCCGCACATCGCCCGTCGCGCCGCCGGTGAAGGGATGAGCGCTGACGTCAAGGCGCCCGCGTTCGAAGTCGAACCCCGTTGCCGCCATGAGCTTGCGGCCCAGGGCTTCCTGGTCGGCGATCGGAAACGGCCCGGCAAGCGGCTCGGGCTCTCGCTGGTTCGCCCGGGCGTGCTCCAGATGTCCCGGCAGCACGTCGGCCAGGCGCTCGAACAGGGGATCGATGCGCGCTTCGGTGAGGCCGGGATCGTATTCGTCGAGCAGGGCGTCATAGGGCGACGTCTCCATCGCGTCGGCTTTGGCCGCAGCGCTTTGGCGGGTCAGGTTGATGACCTCGCTGAATGTCGGCAGAAAGGCCGCGAAATCGGCCGCCGGCCGGGCCTCCAGCCACACCCCTTGGCAGGCCGAGCAGGCCCGTGATTGGGCTTCGACCAGATCGGCCGGCACGGCATTGGCATGCCGCCAGACACGCCGCATCGCTCTGATGTTGGCCTGCTGGGCCTCCTCAAGCGCGCCGCTTTCACCTTCCGCCTGTTCAAGAAGATCGCCAACCGACGGTTCGCTCAGCATGCCGTGGCACAGCCCTTCAAGTGCCGCCAGTTGGTCGGCGCGCCCGGGCGCCCCGCCACGCGGCATCGTCGTCTCGCGGTCCCAGGTCAGAATGCCGATGGCCTCGCGAAACGTCGCCAGATGGGCGAACCGGGTTTCCAGCTCTTTGTAGGCCAGCGTCATGAACTGCCCTTTCTGCGCAGCGTGCGTACCAACAGAATGCCATAAATGACCAGCATGACCGCCGCCAGGGCAAACCACGTAATCGCGTACTGCAGATGATGATTGGGCAGATCCAGGCGCACCTGGCCGCCGCGGGGCAGTTGCTGGGGGTCGCTGCCTTGATCGGCGACCACGACAAGCGGCAACAGCGGAACGCCCGCCACGTCCGCCATGGCGTCAGGATCGATCCAAAACCACTCGCCGGCCGCGGGGTCGTTATCGTTGGCGAAGGCCGTGCGTTCGCTGAACGCACGCACGATGCCGGTGACCCAGACCTGCCCTTCCGGCGATCCGGTCCGTGACGCCGCCAGCTTCTTTTCCGGCGGGACCCAGCCGCGATTGACCAGAACCGCGCGGCCGTCGGCCAGCAGCAGCGGTGTGATGATGTGGTAACCAACGTCGCCGCCGTCGACGGCGGGCCTGTAGAGCGGCATCTCGCGGTCGTTCAGAAAGGTGCCGACCACCCGGACCGGCCGCCACGACCGCTGGTCGGCCGGCAGCGCCAGGATCTCCTCCAGCTCCAGCGGCGCTTCGCCCATGCGTTGCTCCATGGCGGCGATGACATCGCGTTTCCACGACAGGCGATCGAGCTGCCATACGCCAAGCCCGACCAACAGCGCCAGCATGGGCAGGGCGATCAAGGTCATGACGATCGGTGACTGGCGCATGAAACGCCCTCTCAAGCCGGCGGTTCGTTCTCGAAACCGGCGACGCGGTGTTTGTACTGCAAGGCGATCAACACGCCCTTGAACGGCCGCAACAGCAGAATCGAACCGACAATAATCAGCGGTCCGAAGATGACACCATGAACCCAGAACGGCGGTTCGTAGCTCAATTCCACCCACGCCGCCAGTGCCGCCATGACGAAGCCGTAGATCAGGATGATGAAGACGGCAGGGCCGTCACCCGCGTCCTCGTGCGCCAGGGTCAGGCCGCACACATCGCACGTCTCGGCGACACGCAGGTAGCCGTCGAAAAGCTTACCGCGCCCGCAACGCGGGCACCGCGCCTTAAGGCCCGTGCCGAACGGCGACAGCGGGGGGTAGGTGCCGGCCACCGGATCCGGGGATCCGGTGCTAATGGTGCGCGATTTCGCCCGCGCCCCACCAGTAGATCGACGTGAACAGGAACAGCCAGACGACGTCGACGAAATGCCAGTACCAGGCAGCCGCCTCGAAACCGAAATGCTGGTTGGGCAGGAACTGGTTCTTGTAGGCACGCACCAGGCACACGGCCAGGAAGATGGTGCCGACGATGACGTGGAAACCGTGGAAGCCGGTCGCCATGAAGAAGGTCGAGCCATAGATGCCTTCACGGAAACCGAAAGGCGCCAGCAGGTACTCGACCACCTGCAGGCTGGTGAACAACAGGCCCAGGATGACGGTCAGCCACAGGCCGGCGATCAACCCTTCGCGGTTGCCCTCTTTCAGCGCGTGATGCGCCCAGGTCACGGTCGTGCCCGACAACAGCAGGATCAGCGTGTTGATGAACGGAAGGTCCCATGGATCGAACGTCATGGTGCCTTCCGGCGGCCAGATGCCGCCCATCCACTCGGTCGGGAACAGGGCAGCGTTGAAGTAGGCCCAGAACCACGCGACGAAGAACATGACCTCCGACGCGATGAACAAGGCCATGCCATAGCGCAGACCCAGCTGAACGGTCGGCGTGTGGGCCTTGTCGATGATCGCCTCGCGGATCACGTCGCGCCACCACATGTACATGGTCAAAAGCGCCAGGATCAGACCCGGGAAGATCATCCACAGATTGTCGTTGTCCTTGAAGTACATGAGCGCGCCGCCCGACAACACGAGCGCGGAGAACGCGCCGAACGCCGGCCACGGGCTGGGGTTGACCAGGTGGTAAGGATGGTTATGGGACTGGTGCTCGGCCATCTGGCAACCTTTCGTCTAATTGCTCGCCACGCCAGGCGTCTCGTCGGAGACGAGCGCGGCACTGTTCTGTTCCTCATCGCCGGCCTGTTCGAAGAACGTATAGGACAGCGTAATCGTGTGCACGTCATCGGTGTTCGGGTCGTCGAACATCCCGGGGTCGACGAAGAACGATACCGGCATCTCGATGCTCTCGCCCGGCGCCAGCGTCTGCTCGATGAAGCAGAAGCAGTCGATCTTCGCGAAGTAGAGGCCCGCCTTGTCCGGCGTCACATTGAACGTCGCGGTACCCGTGACCGGACGGTCCGTCGGGTTGCTGGCCTCGTAGAACATCAGCATCTGTTCGCCGACCCTGACCTCGATCTCACGATCGAGCGGGCGGAATGTCCACGGCATGCCGCGTGCCGTGTTGGCATCGAAACGGACGGTGACCCAACGATCGTCGGCCTGCTCCGGCGCCGCTTCGACAATCTGCGGCGTGCCGCCAAACCCGGTGACCTGACAGAACAGGCGATAGAGCGGCACCGCCGCCACCGTCAGCGCTGTCATGCAACTGATCACGGCAAGGGTTGCCAGAACCGTCCTGAGTTTGCCCCGTTGGCGCGCCGCATCAGTCATGATCAGCTCGCTCCTCCGCCCAGCTTGACCAGGGTGACGATATAGACGAGCACGATGAACCCGCCGAGCACCACGCCGAGAGCAACATTGCGACGGCGGCGCTGGCGTTTCTGTTCATCGCTTAACTGCATGACGTCGGCCTGCATGGCATCAAATGATCCCTTTAAGCGCGTTGTCGACGACCAACAGGCCGAAGATCAGCGCGAGATAGAGAATCGAATAGCGGAACATCCAACGGGCCGCCTCATCGGATTTCTCGATCATGATACGAACCGCGCCCCAGATGAAGACAAGGCCGACCGCCGCCGCGCCGATGCCGTAGACCGGCCCGGCAAAACCCATGCCCCAGGGCAGCAGCGTCAAGGGCAGCAAAAGGACGGTATAGAGCAGGATCTGACGCCGCGTCGCCGCCGCGCCCGAGACGACCGGCAACATGGGAACACCGGCCTTTGCGTAGTCGATGGTGCCGAACAGCGCGAGCGCCCAGAAGTGCGGCGGCGTCCAGAAGAAGATGATCGCGAACATCACGATCGACATCATCGAGACATCGCCGGTGACGGCCGCCCAGCCGATCATCGGCGGGAAAGCGCCGGCGGCGCCGCCGATGACGATGTTGTGCGGCGTGCGGCGCTTCAGCCAGATCGTATAGACGAAGACATAGAAGGCGATCGCCAAGGCCAACAACCCGGCCGCCGTCCAGTTGACCGCCAGCCCCATGAACGCCACCGAGCCGACCGCCAGCGTCACGCCGAACTCCAGCGCCGTGCGCGGCGCCATGCGCCCCGCCGGGATCGGCCGTTTGCGCGTGCGCCGCATGATCGCGTCGATATCGCGCTCGTACCACATGTTGATACAGCCGGCCGCGCCGGCGCCGACCGCGATGCACAGGATCGCGACCAGGGCGAGCACCGGATGCAGATGGCCCGGCGCGATCACGACGCCGACCGCACCGGTAAAGACGACCAGCGACATCACCCGCGGCTTCAACAGCACCACGAAGTCGCCAGGTGAGGCCACCGGTGCGGCGGCCGTTTCCATCATGATCGTGCGATCGCTCGGCAAGGTCGTTGTCTCCGGCCCCTACTTCACCTGGGGCAGTTCTTCGAAGGTGTGGAACGGCGGCGGCGACGGCAACGTCCACTCCAGCGTCGTCGCACCGGCGCCCCACGGATTGGCCGGGCAGCGCACGCGACCGATCACGAAGACCCTGAGCAGGACATAGAAGAAGACGAGCATGCCCAAGGCCGTGATGTAGGAGCCGATCGACGAGACGTAGTTCCAGCCCGCATAGGCATCGGGGTAATCGGGAATACGCCGCGGCATGCCGGCCATGCCCAGGAAGTGCTGCGGGAAGAAGGTGATGTTGACGCCGATCAGCGTCAGCCAAAAGTGCAGCTTGCCGGCCCATTCGGGATACTGGTAGCCGCTCATCTTGCCGATCCAGTAGTAGAAGCCGCCGAACAGCGCGAAGACGGCGCCAAGCGACAACACGTAGTGGAAGTGGGCGACAACGTAATAGGTGTCGTGCATCGACGTATCGATACCGGCGTTGGCCAACAGCACGCCCGTTACGCCACCGACTGTGAACAGGAAGATGAAGCCAAGCGCCCACAGCATCGGCGTCGTGAACTCGATAGAACCGCCCCACATGGTCGCCAGCCACGAGAAGATCTTGATGCCTGTCGGCACCGCGATGACCATGGTGGCGACAACGAAATAGGCCTTCGTATCGACACCCAGCCCGACCGTATACATGTGGTGGGCCCACACGATGAAGCCGATGAAGCCGATGGCGACCATGGCATAGGCCATGCCCAGGTAACCGAAGATCGGCTTGCGCGCGAAGGTCGAGATGATGTGGCTGATGATGCCGAAGGCCGGCAGGATCAGGATGTAGACCTCGGGATGGCCGAAGAACCAGAAGAGGTGCTGGTAAAGGATCGGATC
>JANQGO010000326.1 GCA_028277285.1 Alphaproteobacteria bacterium
CATCTGCTCCATTCCCTCGGTCCCGGCCGCGGTCCAGCTCTTAAGCAGATTCTCGGGATCCATATCGGCGACGGCAGCCATCATCCGATCGCGCATGGCGGCCATCATTTCTTCCTGCAGCGGCTGCACGTCCGGCAGTCCGAGGAACGTGCGCGCCTCCTCCGGCGTGCAGTCGACATTGATCGTCACCTTCATGGAAAAACCCCAGTCCGTCTATGGTTGCGCCGACCGGCAGCGTGCTCCACGTTAAGGCCCTGCACGCCTTCAATGCAATCTCTTCACCGGCAGGAGCCCCGATGGACCGCAACAATCTCGACCGGGAATCGAGCCCCTATCTGCTGCAGCACCGGGATAACCCCGTGCACTGGCAGGCCTGGGGCCCGGAAGCCCTGGCCCACGCCAAGGCGGAAAACAAACCGGTTCTGCTTTCGGTCGGCTACGCGGCCTGTCACTGGTGCCACGTGATGGCGCATGAAAGCTTCGAGGATCCCGAGGTCGCGGCCGTGATGAACGAGCTCTTCGTCAACATCAAGGTCGACCGGGAGGAACGCCCGGACATCGATTCGATCTACCAGGCCGCGCTTGCCATGCTGGGCCAGCAGGGCGGCTGGCCGCTCACCATGTTCCTGACCGCCGATGGCGAGCCGTTCTGGGGCGGCACTTACTTCCCGACACCATCCCGCTATGGCCGACCGGCCTTCACCGATGTGCTGAAGGGCGTCTACGAGACCTATCAGACCGCGCGCGACAAGGTGGATCAGAACCGCACGGCCCTGACCGACGCGTTACAACGTATGTCGGTCAAGGAAGCGGCCGGCGATCTCAGTCCAAATCTTGGTGACGTTGCCGCTAAAGCCTTGATTCGACAAGTTGATTTCCGGTTTGGCGGTATTGGTCAGGCACCCAAGTTTCCCCATGTGCCCGATCTCGAACTGTTGTGGCGCGCCCATCTGCGGGGTCTCGACGACGATTGCGGGCGCGCCGTTCTGGTCAGCGCGGGCGCCATGGCCCAGGGCGGCATCTACGATCACCTGCGCGGCGGCTGGGCGCGTTACTCGGTCGACGCCTACTGGCTGGTGCCACATTTCGAGAAGATGCTCTACGACAACGCGCAGCTCATCGACCTCTACACCATGCTGTGGCAGAGCACCCGGTCGGATCTGTTCCGTCAGCGCATCGCCGAGACCGTCGGCTGGGTCTTCGCTGAAATGACCACGGCCGACGGCGCATTCTGTTCCAGCCTGGATGCGGATTCCGATGACGGCAGCGGTCATGCGGAGGAGGGCGCGTTCTATGTCTGGACCGTCGACGAGATCGAAGGTCTGCTCGGTGATGACGCCGCGTTCTTCAAGGAATGGTACGACGTCACCCCGGGCGGCAACTGGGAAGGCAAGACGATCCTGAACCGCAGCGCGTCGGGAGCCGCCGACGAGGCCGACGAGCAACGCCTGGCAGCCTTACGTGAGGTCCTTCTCACCGACCGCGCGAAACGGCCGCGGCCTGGCTTGGACGACAAGGTCTTGGCGGACTGGAATGGATTAATGATTCATGCATTAATAAAGGCCGGTCTCGCTTTCAATGAATCCTCGTGGATCGATGCCGGTCAGCGCGCCTTCCGCTGGATCGCCGAAACGATGGCCGACGGCGACAGGCTGTGGCACAGCACGCGCGAGGGGCGGTACGTCAAGATCGCCATGATCGACGATTACGCCGCCATGGCGCGTGCCGCCTTGGCGCTTTTCGAAGCGACAGGGGATTCGGGTTATCTGGCGCGGGCCCGTGCATGGGTCGCCACCGCCGATCGGCACTATTGGGACGGCGACCAGGGCGGCTACTTCTTCACCGCCGACGATGCGGAAGCCCTCATCGTGCGCACCAAGACCGCCATCGACAACGCGACCCCTTCCGGCAACGCCGTCATGGTGGGCGTGCTCGCCCGGCTCTATCACCTGACCGGCGAAACCGCCTACCGCGACCGGGCCGAGGCGATAGCCCGGACCTTCGCCGGCGACGTCACGAAGAACCCGTTCGCGCATGCGGTCCTGATCAACAACCTGGAACTCCTGCACCAGGCCATTCAGGTCGTGCTGATCGGCACGCGAGACGATGACGGCATCCACGCGATGTTAAGAACCGTTCACGAAAGTTGCGTCCCCAACCTCTTGCTCTCGGTCATCGAGCCGGGCGAGGATCTACCGTCAGGGCATCCGGCATCCGGAAAAACTCAAGTCGACGGCAAACCGACCGCCTATGTGTGCGAGGGTCCGGTCTGCTCCTTGCCCATCACGGTGCTGGATCAGCTCAGCGATGTGTTGTCGCCGCCCACCAGATAAATCGCTCGTGCATACAAAGGTCCGGCGCGAGGAAGGAGAACACCATGGTTCAGGTCGTCCGTATTCACGAAACCGGTGGACCGGAGGTCCTCAGTCTTGATGACATTAAACTAGGATCGCCTGGACCCGGTGAGATTCGCCTCGCCCAATCGGCGATCGGCCTGAACTTCATCGACACCTATCAGCGCTCCGGCCTCTATCCGCTCGACCTGCCGGCGATCCTCGGCATGGAGGCCGTCGGTGTCGTCGAGGCGGTCGGCGACGGTGTCGAAAGCGTCAAGGAAGGCGACCGCGTCGCCTATCCCATGCAGCCCGGCGCCTACGCGGTCGCGCGCAACGTCCCGGCGGACCGGGTCGTCGCGGTGCCCGCAACGGTCGACGACCGGACCGCCGCGGCCATGATGCTGAAGGGCATGACCGTCGAGTATCTCCTGGAACGCTGCTTCACGGTCAGAAAGGGCCAGACCATCCTGTTCCATGCCGCGGCCGGCGGTGTCGGCCTGATCGCGTGTCAGTGGGCCAAGGCGCTCGGCGCCACCGTCATCGGCACGGTCAGTACGGACGCGAAGGCCGAGCTGGCGAAGGCCCATGGCTGCGACCACACCATCCTTTCGACAAGCGAGAACATCGCCGAGCGGGTCAAGGAGATCACTGGCGGCAGGGGCGTGCCCGTGGTCTATGACTCCATCGGCAAGGACACCTTCGACGCCTCCATAGCCTCGCTCGCGCCGCGCGGCATGTTCGTCAGCTTCGGCCAGTCCTCAGGCATGGTCGCCAGTTTCAATCCGGGCCTTTTGGCCCAGGGCGGCTCGCTCTATTACACGCGCCCCAGCCTCGCCAACTACATCGCGACCCGCGGCGATCTGGAGATGTCCGGCCGCCGCCTGATGGAGATGGTCGGCTCCGGCAAGGTCAAGATTAACGTCAACCAGACCTATCCGCTGAGCGACATCGTGCAGGCCCATCGCGACCTCGAAGCCCGCAAGACGACGGGGTCGACGGTTCTGCTGCCCTGAGATCGAGCAGAGGGGGAAATTCCACCATGGCGAAGGTTGTCAGACTCTACGAGCTCGGCGGTCCAGAGAACTTCGTCATTGAAGACGTCGACCCGCCGGCGCCGGGCCCGGGCGAGGTACTGCTGAGGAACCACGCGGTCGGCCTCAACTTCTATGACGTCTACGAACGCACCGGTGTCTATCCCGCCGAGTTGCCCGCGGTACTGGGCATGGAGTCCGCCGGTGTCGTCGAGGCCTTGGGTGAGGGCGTCGATCATCTCTCGGTCGGCGACCGGGTCGCTCACGGGACCGTCGGCGGATCCTATGCAGAGGTCATGCTTGCGCCGGCCGACCAGCTGTTGCGCCTGCCCGACGGCATCGCCTTCGACACCGCCGCCGCCATGATGGGCAAGGGCATGACGGTCGAGCCTCTGGTGACCCGCACCTATGCGGTCCAGCCGGGCGACGTCGTCTTGTTCCATGCCGCGGCCGGCGGCGTCGGGCTCATCGCCTGTCAGTGGCTGAAGGCGATCGGCGCGACCGTGATCGGCACCGTCTCCAGTGACGAAAAGGCCGATCTTGCACGCGCGCACGGCTGCGACCATCCGGTGGTCACGCCGCGCGAAAGCTTCGTCGACAAGGTGATGGATCTGACCGACGGTGAGGGTTGCCCGGTGGTCTACGATTCTATCGGCCGCGACACCTATGACGATTCCATGAAATGCGTGCGCCGGCGCGGCCTTCTGGTCAGCTTCGGTCAGTCGTCGGGTCTGGTTGAACCGCACCGCCCCAATGTCCTGACCGGCGCCGGATCGATCTATCTGACCCGACCCACCATGGGCGACTACGTCGTCACCCGCGCCGAGCTCGAAGAGACCGCCCAGAACCTCTTCGACATGGTCCTGGCGGGCAAGGTCAGGATCGAGATCGGTCAGACCTACCCGCTCACCGATGTCGCTCAGGCCCACCGCGATCTCGAGGCCCGCAAGACCAAGGGCTCGACGGTTCTGCTGCCCTAACGCATCGAGGCCTGGCCGGTCACCCGGCGCAGGCCTCGTTCTGGCGGGTGGCATGTGCCATCCGAGCTCAGATCATCAGGTCTGGGGCGCCGCAGGCTGCGTCACCAGGCCAAGCTGCTGGAACAGGTCGAACTTGTCCCAGTTCACCCAACTTTCAGCGATCCGGCCGTCTTTGATCCGGTCAACCTGGATGCCGGCGATGGTGTAGTTCTTACCGTCCGGCTGAACACCCATGAACTCGCCCGACAGGATGACCGTGTTCTCCCAGACCGTCGTCACCAGATCGCCCTCGGCGATCTGCGACTGGATGGTCACCTCGGTGGGCGTAAAAGCCCTGTGGAAGGTGTCGAGCATCTCGACAAAGGCCTCGCGGTCCATGCTCTGCCTACCGGCGACCTCGCTGTTGTCCTGGTGGTTCACATAGTTGTTGGCCAGGATGTCGGTCGCGCGGACGTTGGTGTCGGTGCTCCACAGCTCCTGCGCCATCTGGGCGAGCGCCTTGTTCATGTCGAGCTGCTTGGTGGCGCTATCCGTGGCGGCCAACGCGACGGCCGGCGACAGCGCCAGCACACCAGCGGCAACAGAAGCTGCAATCTTATTCATTGGTTTTCTCGTTTTCGGATGATTGTCCGGTCTGCGGTCCGTCGGACGAGCGCGTGTTGCGTCTCTTGTGGCCAAGGACGCCAGTACGGCCAGCACGATCAAAAAGGGCGCGCAACCCGTCCGCGGCCAGGGTTGAGAATGTCGTCATGGGGTTCTCCCTGATGTTGATGGCTAATCGGTCTGTGGCCGATCGGGTGACCGGCCGCAGCGTTGCGGTTTGAGACGTTGGTCGCCTAGGAAGTCGGCCTGTCCGGCAGGGTCACCAGGCCCAGATCGTTGAACAGGTCGAACTTGTCCCAGTTGACCCAGCTTTCGACGATCCGGCCGTCTTCAATCCGATCGATCTGGATGCCGTGACGGGTGTACTGCTGGTTGGTCGGTTGCACGCCCATGAACACGCCGGAGAAGGTGATGGTGTTCGACCACATGGTCGAGACCTTGTCGCGTTCCGCGACCTGGAGGTGGATCGTCACCTCGGACGGCGAGAACGTGCGCTCGAAATCCTCGATGACCGCCAGGTAGGCATCGCGGTCCAGCTTCTGCAGGCCGCTCACCCGGTCGGTGTCCTGATGGTTAACATAGGACTTGGCGAGGATGTCGTCCGCGGAGACCTCAAGGCCGGTGTCCCAAAGCTTCTGAGCTTCCACGGCCAGGGCCTTGTTGGCGTCGAGCTGCTTTGCGCTCTCCTTGGCGTCGAGCGTGGCGGCGGGCGAGAGAGCCTTCACACCAGCGGCGACAGACGTTGCGATCTTGTTCATCGGTTTCTCCCTTACTTTGGTTGTCACGCCCCTTCCTTAGGCAATCAGAGAGGGCGAGACCGTTTCGTGGGAACCGTCCTGCGGAAGTGTCGCGCGGTGAAGCGCGCCAATCCGTCGATGTCCCAGATATGGTGGCGTTGAAGCAGCCCTACCCCCGCATGGGCGCAGATGAGCGATCAGCCTGCCAATTTGAGAAGCCGCTGAAAGGCGAAGGAAGCGGGGTTTTGCCGTCTAGTTCACAAGGCCGAGCTGGGAAAGGAGGCCAAACTTGTTCCAGTTGCCCCAGCTCTCGGCGATCCGGCCATTCTCGATGCGGTCGATCCGGATCCCGCCGTAGACGATCTCCTTGCCGGTCGCGGCGACACCCATGAAGTCGCCCGTATGGATCGCCGAAAACTGCCAGCGGGTCGCCACCATGTCCGCCTCGGCGGTCTGTGACAGAACAGTGACGTCGATCGGATTGAACGAACGATGGAAGTCCGCGATCACGGCAAGATAGGTCTTGAGGTCGACGGACCGCGTTTGGCCGTCGTCAGCCGCCTGGTGGTTCACATAGGCCGACGCATAGATGTCTCCGGCCGTGGCGATGTCGCCGGTACGCCACATCTGCTGGGCTTGACCGGCCAGGGCCTTGTTCGCCTCAAGGGTTTCGGAATCCTGGGCCAGGACCGGGACCGGACAGATAGCCCCGATCATCACCATCATGAACAACCATCTCACCGTGTGGCCACCTCGCATTTGCCGGGCGGGCGCTCAGCCCGCAATCCTCAGCAGCGGCTCTCGATTGACGCGGCCATAGAGGTGGCGCTGGGTTTCTTCGCTGCCGATCACGCCCGGCTTTTCGCAATAGCTCAGCAGCGCGATGCACCGCCATGTTCCCGGCGCCGGGGCAGTGACGCGATGCATGGAATGGCGGCCTTCGAAGAACTGCAAATCGCCGGGCCGCATATCAAGGTCAACCACCCTGTCCGACGTACCGTCCAGCACCCTCGTGACATCGTCATAGTTCTCGTCGTCATCACTGCGCAGATAAGGCGCGTACTGGAAGCGGCCGCCTTCTTCCGGCTCGTGAACCAGCAGCGACACGACAAAGTGGGTGACATCGAAATGCCAGGGCAGCGCTTCGCCCGCTTCCTGGATGGAGAGGGCGCAAGCGCCCAACGGATCGGCATAAGGGTAGAGCACATCGACCCCGGCGACCTCGCGCACAAACTCGGTCATGGCCGGTGTCTCGTAGAGCAGGCGGGTCGGCGAGCGATCACCGAGCATGTCGTAGCCGACAAACCGGTTGCGGCGCAGCGCCCGCCTGGTGCGTGGATGGCCGTCAGGCCAATCGCCGTCGGCACGCTGGTAAGGCGGATAGGGCCAAAAGGCCCGTTCGACGGGGATTGTCGCGTCACGCAGGCGCTCGCCCTCGGCCGCCATGGCCGCCGCGGCCTCGGCCAGCACAAATCCCTTCAGAACCGCGCAGCCGTCTTCGGCCAGGCCAGCCCTTGCCTCGGCGACCGCGCTCTCGAAGCCCGGGCTGTCAACGTCTTGGATAGGATACCGCGCCACATCGACAATGCTGTCCAAAGCCATCGTCTTGCCCCGCACAACCTTGTGTCTGGCGCCACGCTACGGTTAGCCGGGATCCAATGGGAAGCACTTTTCGCCGCAAGTGTGACGGCACGCGCCACACGTGATGGCGTTCGATCGTCTGGGAGACGAAACAATCTCCCAACCGTCAAACCAGACAAAACGGCGGCCATGGCCGCCGAATTCGCCTAGGTGTTCATGGAGTCGAAGAAATCGTCGTTGTTCTTCGTGTGCTTGAGCTTGTCGAGCAGGAACTCGATGGCGTCGACCGCGCCCATCGGCATCAGGATACGGCGCAGCACCCACATCTTCGCGAGCTGGCCCTTGCCGACCAGCAGTTCCTCCTTGCGGGTGCCGGACTTGCCGACGTCGATGGCCGGGAAGATGCGCTTGTCGGCGATCTTGCGGTCCATGACGATTTCGGAGTTACCGGTGCCCTTGAACTCCTCGAAGATGACCTCATCCATGCGGCTGCCGGTATCGACGAGAGCAGTGGCAATGATAGTGAGTGACCCACCGTTCTCAATGTTACGCGCGGCCCCAAAAAACCTCTTGGGCTTGTGCAGGGCGTTGGAATCAACGCCGCCACTGAGCAC
>JANQGO010000400.1 GCA_028277285.1 Alphaproteobacteria bacterium
GGCGGCGCGGTTGAACATCGCGCATCGCGTCGGGAGCGATGCGTTGTGCTTCGTCTTGATCTGTTTTCGACAGGAACGCCGCGGCGATTTTTGATGCGACAACGATCTGACAGATCGCCCGAGGGTGATTCCAAGACGCCATGGCGACCATGATCTGGATCAAGTCATGCGTGTACGGCGGCCGAGAAGATCGTGCTTTTTCCAGCTGTTGCCGGGAAGCCACAGGTCGACCGGTGGCCACGTCACCGTGGCGTCGACACATCGAAGAACAGCCGATCTATCTGACAACATGTAAGATAAATTTCTTATTGTTTTACGATAATAAGATCGCGTATAGTGGCCATAACGACGCTGGAGGAGCGCCATGAGCAAAGACAGGATTCGCCGGGTTAGCCGCGTCATGTCGGCCTTGTGTCTGATCGGCATGATCGGCCTGCCAGTCTCGCTTGCACTCGGCTGGTGGTATCCACAGATCCTCGGCGGTCCCTACCCGGCGACAGAGGGTCTTTGGGGCGCGCCGAGCGATCTGCCGGGCGTCAACCGCATTTTGGGATTTCTGGTCTCCATGATACCGGCCGGCATCTTGATCTTCGGTCTGGCCCGCTTGCGCGCGATGTTCGGCCTCTATCAAACCGGCGCCATCTTCAGCACACAGTCGGCGCGTTGCCTGAAACAGTTCGCGATCACCGTCCTGCTGCAAGCGTTTCTGCATCCGCTCGCCAGCGCCGCCCACTCGGTCATCGTGACATTCGGCAACCCGCCGGGCGAACGGATGCTGACCTTGTCCTTTGGCAGCGCCGAGTACTCGGCGATTCTGCTCGGCGGCCTTCTGCTGGTCATCGCCTGGACCATGGGAGAAGCCGCGACGTTGGCGGAAGAAAACCGTCAGTTCGTCTGAGAGCGCGTCATGGCGATCATCATCCGCCTCGATGTCATGCTGGCGCGCCGCAAGATGCGCTCGAAGGATCTGGCGCAACGGATCGGCATCACCGAACAGAACGTCTCGCTGCTGAAGTCCGGCAAGGTGAAGGGCGTCCGCTTCGAAACGTTGAACCGCATCTGCGAGGTTCTGGACTGTCAGCCCGGCGACCTCCTGGAGTACGAACCGGATCCAAGCTAGAGCAGATCCTGATTTGGAGGAATCGCTTCGCGATTTCATCAGAGCAGGTGAATCTGCTCTACTCATAGATGGAGAGCGGATTCACATGGCGAGGTGGAACCGACAATCGGTTCCACCTCGCCATGATCCGCTCTAAGGAATGGTCTTGTCCAGGCCGCGCGCGATCTTCTTTTCGGGATCGTAGAATGGCAGATCGACGATCTCGCACGGATGCGTCGAACCGTCCGGCCTGGACAGGGTTAGCTGGCGCCCCGACCAGGCGCCCGCCTCGTGGAACTGCACATAGCCGATATTGGTCTTGAGAAAGGGCGAATAGGCGCCGGCCGTCGTGCGCCCGACCACGCGGTCGCCATCGTGCACCGCGCCGTTCATCACCGGCATCGCGTCGGACGACTTCACGCCATAGATCCGCGTCGCCCGGTCGGCATCGACCAACGCGTCGCGTCCGATGAAATCCGCTTTGTCCATGTCGATGAAACGTTCCAGACCGGCCTGGAACGGCGTCATCGACCAATCCATGTCGGTGATGTTGTCCAGGATGCCCGCCTCCAGGCGGCGGATCTCCATCGAACTGCCGCCGGAGAACGCCATGCCGTGCGGTTCGCCGGCGGCCATCAGATGATCCCAGAGCCGCGGATAATCCGTCTTGTCGCCCTGGCTATAGACCTCGAAGCCAAGCTCGCCTGTCCAGCCGGTGCGCGAGACATAGAGTTCCTGGCCGCCCAGGTCGAAGAAGCCGGCGTGGAAGTAGCCCATGCTTTCGTCGATCGCGCCGCCGGATGCCGCGCGCATGATCTCCAAAGACGCCGGTCCCTGGATCTGCAGCACACGCGACTTCGGATCGCTGACCTTAATGTCGTACCCACCGCTGTGCGCGATCAGCCAGGTCTCCAGCGCGCCGTCGGGCTGCACGTACCAGAAACGGTCTTGTGCAAGCTTGAACAGCAGGCCGTCCATGAAGACACCGCCTTGCGGCGTGCAGGCAATCGCATAACGCCCGCGGCCTTCCTTCAAGGTCGCGACATGGCGGGCGAAAATCTTCTCCAGGAACGGCACGACGTCGGGCCCTGAGATCTCCACCGGCCGCTCCGGCACGTCGTAGATCGCCGCCCGGCGCCTGAGCGCCCAATACTTCTCGGCAGGATCGTCGCCGTTGAACATCGGATAGAGGCGCCCGGCATAGACGCCGCACACCATGTCCGGCCGGCTGTAGCAGGGGAAGTAGGGCGACGGCTCGAACCGCCTGGCGCTGATGGGTACGGTCCGGCTGGCATCACCGTGAATCGACTCGCTCATGGCGCTTGGCCTCCCATGATAACGATACGCAGGATTTCTTAATGAAACTGTCGTTGCACGAACACTGACTCACCAACTGTCAGCTCCCTCGCAGTATCCATCTTAGACCAAACACGCCAAGTCATTTGTCCTGACTCGAAAGGTTAGATAAACTTACCATTATGGAAGCCTGGCTGCCGTCCCTGAACGCGCTGCGCGCCTTCGAAACGGTGGCGCGCCATCTGAACTAGCGCAACGCCGCCGAGCAACTCGGCCTCAGCCCAGCAGCGGGCAAACAATTGGTGCGCAAGCTCGAAGAGACGACCAGGACGGCGCTGCTGGAACGCCGCGCCCGCGGGCTCGCGCTGACCGAGACCGGCGCGG
>JANQGO010000465.1 GCA_028277285.1 Alphaproteobacteria bacterium
CAGTCCAAGCGCAACGCCAACCGGGTGCTGCGCACGCTGACCGACATGGGCCTGCCGGCCAGCCGCGTGTCGCTGGCGTCGACCACCAGCCCGAACGCCTCTTCCAGCGAGGTGCACATCTACCTGCGGTAGTCGCTTCGCGAAGAACGGGCAAGTGCTTGATGTTCCGACGATGCGCACGTCGCGTGATGAACGTCATGACGAACGTCATAATGAGTCGTTTGTGACGTATCTGACCTGAAGCGTTTTCAGGCGGCTATTCGTCGTTCAACGCCGTCATATGGTCATTCGTTTAAATGCCCGCTCCGGAATGTTCCGGATGACGGTCATGATCAGCCACCAGATCGTCCGAACATAGACGACGTTCTTCTTGCGGGCGACGGCCCGTTCAATCGCCTCGGCGACCTCGCTCGGCCGGGCGGTGAGCCGGGCGGGCAGGTCCATGCCTTCGGTCATCCGGGTGGCGACGAAGCCGGGCAACACGGTCACGACATGCACCCGCCGTTTCGCCAGGCGGTTTCGCAATCCTGACAGGAAAGCCGTAAAGCCCGCCTTGGCCGAACCATAGACGTAGTTCGTCGCTCGCCCGCGGTCTCCGGCGACCGAGCTGATACCGACCAGCGTGCCAGATCCGCGGTCTTCGAACCGGTTGGCCAGGAGAGCCAGAATGCTCGCGGGCCCCTCGTAGTTGCTTCGCATGACGTGACTGGCGGCATGCGGATCACGCTCGCTCTCTCGTTGCTCCCCCATCAGGCCGATGGCGGAAACCGCGATCGCCGGCAATTCGGGCAGCAAGGCCAAAAAGGCCTCATGCCTGTCCGTCGTCAGTGCATCGAACTCGTGCAACGTCACCGGGACGCCGTATCGCAACGCCAGATCGGTCTTCTCGGCGTCGAGCGTTTCGGCAGCCCGCGCGGCCAGTTGGATCGGATGGCCAAGCGCGGCAAACCTGTGCGCCACGGCCTTGCCGATATCCGAGCGCGCGCCCAGGATCAGGACAGGTGATTTCGTCAAATCGACAGCCTTTCGGCTTGAACCGAGCGGAAACGCGTCATCCAGCCATTGTCTTCGCGTGCTCGAATGAAGCTTTCGACACGGCTATCGGAGGCCCGCAGTGTCTCCGCCGACATGCGGCTGTCCTTCGCCAGATAGAAGCGCCCGCCATTCTCCACCGTGATCCGGTCCAGGTTCTCCAGCAAAGCGAGCGTCCCGGCCGTGACCGGAAAATCGAGGGCGAGCGTATAGCCCTCCATCGGAAAAGAGAAACGGCTCTCCTGTGGCCCGAAGCGCTTGAGAACGGCGAGGAACGACCCCGCGCCGGCCTTGGCGGTCGCCTCGAGCAGCGCGCAGAGCCCTTGTTTCGAGCCGTCCAGGGGAAAAACGCACTGGAACTGGGCAAAGCCCCTGCGCCCATAGATCCGGTTCCAGTCGAGGATTGCATCGAGCGGATAGAAGTAACTGTCCCAATCGACGAGTTTCCGGCCGGCCTTGCGCGCGCCCGCGTGGTAGTAGAGGGCGTTGAAGGCCCGGACGCCGAGCCGGTTGAGGGCGAACGTCGGAACGTCGAGGCGAACCGTCAACTTGCGCTTCGCCGGCGTGGCGAAGGGCTGACGGGCCCGATCCCGCGGGAGATCGGCAACGACCGCGTGCTCACCCAGCATGACAAGCGACCGCCCGAGATTCCGGCCGGTCCCGAGGCAATCGATCCACGCCACCGAATAGGTCGCGTCCAGAGCTTGCTCGAAAGCCGCCATCGCCGCTTCGAGGTTTGGCGCCGGGACGGTCGTCTGGCGAATCCAGCCGGTCTCGACGCGGCGCAGACGGATCGCCGCGCGCAAGATGATCCCGCTCAGCCCCATGCTCCCCAGGGTGTGTTCGAAGAGATCGAGGTTCTCGCTCGCCGAGCAACGCCGGATCTCGCCGTCAGCGCCCATGACCTCAATCCAGTCGACGCAGGCCCGGAAACTGCCGTCTTTGTGGTGGTTCTTGCCGTGTATGTCGGCCGCGATCATGCCGCCAAGCGTCACCAACTTCGTGCCCGGCGTCACCATCGGAAACCAGCCTCGGGGCAGGAACGTCGTGATGATATCGCCAAGGATCACGCCAGCTTCGGCGGTCAGCAGCCCTGCCGCCGGATCGAATGCCAGCAGGCGGTTCAAATGCCGCATCGCGATCGTCGCGGACGGGTTGATTGCACTGTCGCCGTAGGCCCTGCCATTTCCGCGCGCAATCACGCTCGCCTGCGATTGAACAAGCACCCGGAGCGCCGCCACGTCGCGAGGCGCATGCACCCGCGCGTCAACGACGGGATATCGGCCCCACCCCGACAGCTTCATGACGCGGCCTTCAATCGCTGGTCCGTGAACACGAAACGCCGGTCCAGATTGTATTTGACCACATAGCCGATCGTCAGCCCGATGACGGCACCGAGCTCGCGCATCACGTCGGTGTGCCAGATCAGCCAGAAGGCCGTCTCGGTGCTCCAGAAGATCGCGGTGGTAACAACACCCATCGCCGTATAGAGCGAGAACTTGTGACCATGGTTCCTGAGGCCGGTTTCCCGATCATGGAAAATCCAGCGCTTGTCCAGCAGGTACTTGACGAACAGTCCGACAATGGTCCCCGCGCCGACGGCGACCGCGAAGACGGCGCCCGTGTCCCCGAGCGGCAGGACGGCACGCTGCGTCGCGAGATTGGCCAGCGTCGCGATGACCGCGAATGCCGAATAGCGCAGAACGAGGGTCTGCCGGGTCAAGGCAGCGCGCCCACCAGAACGAAAGCCAGAATGATCGCGAGGCAGATCTGGCTGATCCGGTCCTTGGCCGCGTAGACGACCGGATCGTCATGCATGTGACCTCGGTGGGCCACCATGACCGTGCGGGTGATCCAGTAGAGAAGCACGGCGCAGACGCCCCAGAGCACCTCGGGATGGGCGTAGAGTTCCACGACGGCGGGTGAGTTAATGTACAGCGCCAGCACCAGCACGGAGACATAGCCCGCGCCGATTGCGATCATCGAGATGATCGGCAGGTCGTCGACATGGTAGGCCCTGCCGCCCGCCGTCAGCGTGCCGCGCTCGGCGCCGTCGATCAGCTCGGCCTGCCGCTTGATCGCAGCCAGCGACAGAAACAGGAAAATCGAGAAGGCGAGCAGCCAGGCCGAGAACGGGATTTCCGTGGCGACACCTCCGGCGACGATCCGCAGGGTGTAGAGACCCGCGAGAGCGCAGATATCGATGACCAGCCGTCGTTTCAGATACAGCGAATAGGCGCTGGTCAGCAAATAGTAGCAAGCCATCACCAGCAGGAAGTCCCAGCCGGTGTTCATCGCCAGGACCGCGCCCAGCAGGATCAGCCCCGCCGCCATCCACGTTCCATGTACGATCGGAATACTGCCCGAGGCGAAGGGCCGGTTCCGCTTGCGCGGATGCGTCCGGTCGGCCGAAAGATCAAGCAGATCGTTCAGGACATAGACGCTGGAGGCCACCAGGCTGAAGCAGACGAACGCCAACAGCGACAGGAGAAACGTTGGCGGATCGAGTTGATGCGCCGCCAGCATGGGCAAGAAGACCAGCATGTTCTTGAGCCATTGATGCGACCGCAATGCCTTGACATAAGGCATGATGGAGTGCGCCTCGGTTGCCAAATGCTCCACATTGTCGCAAACACGCTCCGCTTCCCGACGCAAAGCCCCGGACGCGTTCACGGTAATGGCCTTGGCCGCGCGTTGCCAGACCGGCAGATCCGCTGAACTATCGCCCATATAGGCGAAGGCCTTGTTCCCGAAGCGCTGTTCGAGAAATGCCGCCTTCTTTTCCCCTTTGAGATTCAGGCCGCCATTGGAGCCATGCACCTCGTCAAACAGACCGACATGATCCGCGATGGCTTGAGCAAGCGCCTGATCGCTCGCCGTCACGAGGGCCGCGCACCCGCCGGCGCCGCGCCACGTCTCGATATAGGAGATGACCTGCTCGTCGTAAGGCAGCGTCGAGGCATCGACGGCAGCGGTCTCCGCCAGGTGGCGCTTCAGGGCCGCCCGTCCACGCGCCAACGCCGCCACCGAGAAAAACGGGCGGCGCCAGTCACGACCGAACGCCGACCAGAAGCTCTCGTACAGCATGTCGCTGCGCAACAGGGTCCCATCGAGATCGACGACGAGGACTTTCCGGTTCTCAAAAGACAAGGATACGCCGCCCCCAACTACAGCGTTCAATTATGGCTGTGAATCATGGTGTTTCTATTCCAGCAGATAGGGTTTTGGCGCCATCATTTGTCGGCATCGCCGAAAAGCCGAAGCCTCTCGGTGTCCCTGTCCAGGAACACCGTTCAGTGTATTTCGCTTCCCGTCATCGCACTCGGCCGCGCCGCGCACCGCAACCATTTCTTCATGACGGCGCCGACCAGCGACCAACCTGCCTGCACCCGCCCACGCGACGTAAGGCGCGTGGGCGGGTGGAAGTCAATCGCCGTGCCGGCTAGCTCTCCCAGCGCATGGCCGAGACCTCGTTGATGAAGGCAGGCCAGTTGTTCCAGAGGCCGGTCAGGCCCTTCTTGGCGACGCCCAGCTTCGACAGCTCGTACATGAAGCCGTTGACCGCGTCCTCCGCCAGCTTGCGCTGCGCGGCCTGCAGATACCTGGTCTGCGCCTCGACCGTGGTGGCGCTGTCGGCCTTGGCCAGGATCTCGCGGAATTCCGGGCTGTCGTAGTTGAAGTAGTAGTTCTCGCGCGCGTAGATGCCCAGGTCCATGGGCTCGACATGGCTGATGATGGTCAGGTCGTACTGCTTGTTCTTGTAGACCTGATCGAGCCAGACCGGCCATTCGACATTCTCGATCCGCGCCGTGATGCCGACCTTGCCGAGCATGTCGGCGACGACCTCGCCGCCACGCCGGGCATAGGACGGCGGCGGCAGCTTCAGCGACAGCTCGAGCCCATCACCGTACCCGGCCTCGGCCAGCAGTGCCCGGGCCTTGTCCGGATCGTAGGCCGACATGGCGGTCAGGTCGACATAGGCCGGATGATGCGGGGCGAAATGCGTGCCGATCGGCGTGCCGTAGCCGCCCGACGCGCCCTCGATCACGGCCTCGCGGTCGATGGCGTGCATGATCGCCCGGCGCACGCGCACGTCCGACAGCGCCTCGCCGCCATTGTTCATGGCCAGGATGGTCTCGCCCTCGGTCGTCCCCCGCAGCGCGTTGAAGTCCGGATGGCTCTCGAACTGGGCGAACATCTCGGACGCGCTCAACGCCGGCATGTAGTCCAGGTCGCCGGCCAGTAGCGCCGCGACCTGCGCCGCCGAATCGTTGATGAAGCGGAAGGTCGCCCGCTCGATCTGCACGTCGGCGGCGTCGCGATGGCCGGCGAACTTGACCATGGTCACCGAGTCGCCCTTGACCCACTTCTCGAACTTGTAGGGGCCGGTACCGACCGGGTTGGTCTCGTTCGTGGCCGCCGTCTCCGGCGCGAC
>JANQGO010000149.1 GCA_028277285.1 Alphaproteobacteria bacterium
CCGCGTGATCGGGCAGCAATTCGTCCAGCTTGGGATCGTTGAGTCCCTCGCAGGCGATGCCCTCGTCGATCTTGTCGCCCTTGCCGCGCGCCATCAGGATCAGCCGGTCGTTCAGAAGGTCGTAACAGCCCAAGAAGTCGCGGCCCATGCCGATCGGCCAGCTGGCCGGCGTCGTGTCGATCTGCAAGGTCTGCTCGATCTCGTCGATCAGCTCGAAGGGATCGCGGCTTTCACGGTCCAGCTTGTTGATGAAGGTTGCGATCGGCATGTCGCGCAGACGGCAGACCTCGAACAGTTTACGGGTCTGCACCTCAATGCCTTTCGCCGCGTCAATCACCATGACCGCGCTGTCGACGGCGGTCAGCACGCGATAGGTGTCTTCGGAAAAATCCTCATGGCCCGGCGTGTCGAGCAGGTTGAAGGCGCGGCCCTCGAAGTCGTAGCTCATGACCGAGGCGGAGACCGAAATGCCGCGCTCGCGCTCTACCTTCATCCAGTCCGAGCGCGCGCGCCGGGCATCGCCGCGCGCCTTGACCGCGCCGGCAAGCTGGGTCGCGCCGCCGAACAGCAGCAGCTTTTCGGTCAGCGTCGTCTTGCCCGCGTCCGGGTGTGAAATGATGGCGAAGGTGCGCCGTCTGGCGACCTCGTCGGCAATCGTCATGGTTCTGATCCGTCAGCGCAGTCCCTGATGAGCGGGGCTGCTCATGCATGCGGGCGTCTATGTCGTCTCTTTGGCACTGTTTGTCCAGACATGAGCACCGATTCGCCATAAGGTTGTCTTCATTGCTGACAACGCTCACTTTCGGTATAGGGTCAACGACCAAGGCATGTCATGTCCAAGGCTCGGTTTCCAATCATGGTTGGTCTTCTCGCACTGGTGGCAACGACGCCTGCCGTTGAGGGTACGGCATCCCTGGAATGCGGAGACTTTGTCCCTCTTGAGGGCCCTATTGTGGACATGATGCTGAAAAATCACGTGATCTACGACGAGACAGCATTGGGCGCATCCGCCACCTATCTCGGTCCAGATGGCAAACTGACCTATTACAGCTATGACCTTGGCCTAGACGAGATCGCCCAGGACGTCGTCGATCAGTCGATCACCATGGCGATCCGTGACATCCGAACCGTCATCACGATGCTTGAGGGTGAGGTCCAAACCATTACGAATTCCGAGCAGTCTTACGCCATTGGCGATGTTGTCCTGGCCGGCGCTTGGGTCATGTCGTCCGTCGATGACGCGCAACAGGCCGATTTCGTTGCCATTGGGACCGATGGCCAGTGCTTGCACAAGGTACGATACACGCCAGATATGGCCGATACCGGCGACGACGGCCGCAATTCCGAGGGCCTCGGCATCGAGGAACGTTTCCACCGGGTGATGCAACAGCTCGCCCCCTACGGTCGCGATAAACAGGCTCAACCCATTGTGACTTCTCCGAATGGGCGGTTGGCATCATATGGGACCGTGGTCACTGCCGATACGGGCCTGAATTTGCTACGTTAGAGATGAAATGAAGCCGAATCGCACCTTTACCGCGCTTTCCCTTGTGACGGGCCTCGTTCTGGCCGGCCCGGCGCTGGCCTATGACGTGACCAGCCTGGCCTCGCCCGGCGGCATGCAGGTGGAAGCCTGGATCGAGGGTGACAACCGCCTGGTCATCGGCCTGATCCCCAATGACGGCAACAAGCTGAACGGACAGCTGGGTGTAGCCATCAGTGCCAAGGCATCCGAAGCCTGGGACCAGGACCTGCCGCTGGTGGTGACCGAGGATGGCGACTATTTCGAGTTCCCGTTCAGCGAGACCGTGTCGTTCGACCCCAATGCGCTGAGCGAGCCGACGGCGCTGTCGGTCGAATATGGCACATGCCAGCTCGCCGCAGCCATCTGTGTCTTCGAGGCAACCGAGGTGACCGTCCATCCAGGCGATGACGGCGCGCCCTGGGTGTCCCTCAACAACGTGATGCCCTAGCTGATAGGGCAGCCGATAGCGCGGTTCTCACCCGACCCCTTTACTTGCCTCGACCGTTCAGCCGGGCCTTATGGGTAGCCGCTTGGTCCAACCGGTTGTTCTTGCGCACGACGACACCGTAAGCGTCGCGCGCGGCCTTGCGGCTTAAGAGGCCGGCGGCGACATCACGCCTGACGTCCTCGGGCGGCCGTTCGAACGGGTCGCCGTAACCGCCGCCGCCAGGCGTCTGAAAGATCAGCCGCTCGCCCGCCGGAATCTGCTGCTGGCCCTTGCCGCTGAAGACCTGGCCGGAGGCGAGCGCGATATGGCCGGGCGCGCCGCTTGATCCGCCGTCGCGGCCAAGCGCCGGATACTTGACCCGGTCGACCGAGGCGAAGAGCGAGAACGGTGCGCCTTCCCGGTTCTCGACCTCGATGATCTGACCCAGGCCGCCGCGCAACCGTCCGGGACCGCCGGAGTCTTCACGCAGCTCGCGCCGGCGGATCAGCAGCGGCGTGATGCTCTCGCTGATCTCGACCTGGGAGCCATAGACGCCGCTCGGGAAACCGGTGGCGGAGAGACCGTCCTTGGCCGGGCGCGCGCCGGTCCCGCCGTTGTGCGTGAGTTCGATGGCGAACGGCGTCGCATTGCCGCGGCCGCCCGCATCGAAGCCGCCGCGGATCGGCAGATCGTACATGCACGACGCGCCCTCGGCGGGAATCTGACCCGGCAGGGCCTGGTGCAGGCAACCGAAGACCAGGTCCGGCATGATCTGGCCGATGATGTGGCGCTGGGCCACCGGCGCCGGCCGCTGGGCGTTCAAGATACAGCCCTCCGGACCGGTCACCTTGAATGGCCCCAGCGAGCCCGCGTTGTTGGGCACCTCCGGCGCGACGATGCAGCGCAACCCGAACACCGAATAGGCCGTCGCGTAGTTAAGCGGCACGTTGATGCCGAAGCGCGAGCACGGCGAGCTGCCGTCGAAGTCAACGACCATGTGATCATCTTGAACCGTGAGGCTGGCGACAAGCTCGATCTCGAAGTCATAACCGTCCAGCATCATGGTGTTGCGGTAGACGCCGTTCGGGATCTCGCGGATGGCGTCGATCGTGACCTCCGACGACCGCCCGATGATGTAGCCGGCGAGCGCATTCAGGTCTTCGATACCGAACTCCGTCATCATCGCCGCGAGGCGATCGGTCGCGACGTCGCAGCACGCGATCAGCGCATAGATATCGCCCTCGTTCTGCGACGGCGACCGGGAGTTCGACTTGATGAGGGTAAGCAGCGTCTCGTTGATCGTGCCGGCATCGACCAGCTTAATCGGCGGGATCAGGAGGCCTTCGTCGAAGACATCGCTGCCGTCCGGTCCCATGCCCAGCCCGCCGAGGTCGACGAGGTGGGATGTGCACGAGACCAGGCCGACCAACTGGTTGCCTTTGAACGACGGCTGCACCAAGACGAAGTCGTTCAGATGACCCGATCCCAGCCAGGGATCGTTGGTCAGGTAGGTGTCGCCGGGGCTCATGGTCTGAAGCGGAAACGCCTCGATGAAGTACTTGACCGACTCGGCCATGGTGTTGATGTGACCGGGCGTGCCGGTCACCGCCTGGGCCAGCATGTTGCCCTTCAGATCGAAAACGCCGGCGGAGATGTCGCCGCTTTCGCGCACGATCGGACTGAACGCCGCACGCATTAGCGTCTCCGCCTGTTCGTTCACCACGGACAACAGCCGGTTCCACATGACCTGAAGGTCGATGGCGGCAGCTTGCGAAATCTTCTTCATCGGTATCCTCCCGCCTGCGCCTGACGGTTCATCACGATGTTGCCGCCGCGGTCGATCACCGCGTCGAAACGGGGACCAACCAGGGTCGTCGTCTGCGGCTCGACAATCAGTGCCGGTCCTTCGATACGGTCGCCGACCTTGAGGTTGTCGCGGTCAAACGACGGCACCTTGGACGCGCGCTTTGCACCGCCCAAGTAGACCGAGGCGCTGCCGTTGGCGGCCGGCTGGGTTGTCTTGCCGGACTTGCGCAACTTGGCGACAGCCGTCTCCTCGGTCGACACGGTGACCGCCCAGTTCAGGATCTCGATATCGACATTGGGTACGGTTCGCCCGAAGAGCTTCAGGTAGAGCGCGGTATAGGTCTCGAGCAGCACGTCACCGGTCTTCGCGCTGATGCGCCCGTTGGGTACGGGCACCTCGATCTCATGGCCCTGGCCTTCGTAGCGCATGAAAGCGACGCGGTTCTTCTGCAGCGCGCCCTTGGGCGCGCCGGCGCGCACCACGCCGGTCGCCTTGTTTTCCATCGCCGCGAACAAGCGCGCGACGGCCGACGCGTTGAAGGTCTGGATGGTCATATAGAGGCTGCGAATGACCTCGAACGAGATCGGCGCGCTTAGAAAACCGACTGCCGAACCAACACCGGGATCGCGCGGGATGATGATCTGCGAAACCCCGATCTTGTCGGCGACCCGGCTGGCGTGAAGCGGCCCATTGCCGCCGAACGCGATCAACGATCGCGTCGTCAACTCCTTGGCGTGCTCGACCGCGTGAACCCGCGCCGCGTTCGCCATGTTCTCGTCCACCATCTGCGAGATGCCGTACGCCGCCGTCGCGGTGCCGACGCCGAGCCGGTCGCCGATCTGCGCGTCGACCGCCGCGACCGCGGCTTTCTTGTCGAGGCTCACACGGCCTTCGGCGAACTTCTTCGGATCGATCAAGCCCAGCGCGACATCGCTGTCGGTCACGGTCGGCGCTTCGCCGCCGCGGCCATAGCAGACCGGGCCGAGATCGGCGCCGGCGGCGGGTCGGTCGCCACGGTCGACTCGCTGGAGCGCATCGCCGTGGGCCCGGAAAGCGCC
>JANQGO010000269.1 GCA_028277285.1 Alphaproteobacteria bacterium
CTTCGCCGCGGCCGTTATCGCCGGCACGATGAGCATCGATGCTTCGCTCGGCAGCGACGACCCGTTCGACGAACGCATCAACGCCGTGCGCCGGCAGAAGGGTCAGCAGGATATTGCGGCGATCTACCGCGACCTGCTCGACGGCAGTGAGATCCGCAAGTCCCATGTCGATTGCGACCGCGTGCAGGATCCTTACTCGCTTCGTTGTCAGCCCCAGGTGATGGGCGCGTGTCTGGATCACATGCGCTTTGCCGGCGACATCATTGCGCGCGAAGCGAACGGTGTTACCGACAATCCGCTTGTGTTCGCCGCCGAAGGCGACGTGCTGTCGGGCGGCAACTTCCATGCCGAACCGATCGCGCTTGCCGCCGATACACTGGCGCTCGCGCTGGCCGAGATCGGCTCGCTCAGCGAACGCCGCATCGCGCTGTTGACCGACGCCAGGATGAGCAACCTGCCGCCGTTTCTGGTCGAAGACAGCGGGGTCAACTCCGGCTTCATGATCGCCCAGGTGACCGCCGCTGCGCTCGCGGCGGAGAACAAGCAGAAGGCGGCGCCCGCCAGCATCGACAGCCTGCCGACATCGGCCAATCAGGAAGATCACGTTTCCATGGCGACCCATGGCGCGTTCCGTCTGCTGGCGATGGCCGACAACGCGGCAGCCATCACCGCGATCGAGTTGTTGGCCGCCGCGCAAGGCATCGATTTCCGGAAGCCGCTGCAGACCTCGGCAATGCTCGCCAAGGCGATGAACCTGATCCGCGGGCGCGTGCCGTTCTATGACGAAGACCGTTTCTTCGCGCCCGACATCGACGCCATCACGGCGCTCGTGCGCGATGGCGGCTTTCGGCATTTCATGCCCGAAGACTTCTTCACCGCAGGCACTTGAACGCGCGGCACGGACCGCGCGGACTACGCCTGCTGTTGCGCGAAGACTCGCTTTTGATAGAGGCTGATCATGTGATCGTAGGCGGCGGCATAGTCGCGTGTCGCTGCTTCGAGCTCTTCGTCACCGAAGAACTCGACTCGCTCCATCATGGTGTAGATCTCCATGGGTGAGCGACTCTTGGTAATCTGATAGACGGCATCGATGCTTTCTTTGGCCTCGGATCGGCCGAAAGCGCCGATGTCGGCAAACTTCAAGCCGAACTCCGTGCCGCCTTCTTCACGAACGACAATGCAGTCGAACCACTCGCCGTTCCCGAAGATCAGCGTAACGTCACGCGGCAGGTTCAGTGGCGAGTCGGAGACAAACCTCAAGCCGCTCATCGAGATGTTGCGGATGAGCCCGGTGACCGATGTGTCCTTGTCTCCGAAGACAAGGCTTACGCGTTGCAGAATGTCCGTTCGTGGTTCGCCACGGCGGTCGTAAACGTCTCGGCGTCCAAAAGACATAATCCAAGTCCCTCCAGATCCTGTCTTCTCACGTCGCTCACACCGATCGCGCCGCCGGCTGAACGGCCGGTCACAACCCGCGATAGAGCACAACGTGATTTAAGGTAGTAATGGATCGCAACTTAGGCGAGTGAGAACGGTGTGACCGGCGTCATAGTTTGCCAGTTTTCCTGACATGTTGCGGGTTGCAGATTGGTACTCAAAATGCAGGCGAACGCCGACCGTTCGTTGTGTTCCTAACGTGGTTCAGCCGTGGAGCTGGTTGATCGCGCGCCGGAACCGCCGGTTGATGGCCTCTTCGCGTTCGTGAAATCCCTCGGTGATCACCTGTTCGCCGCCGACAAAGACATCCGTGATCGGATTCTGGTTGCCGGAGAAGACAAGCGAATCGACGAGCGTCGCACCTTCGCGGCCGATGAGCAGCGGATGGCTGGCGTCGACGACGATAAAGTCGGCGCGGTTGCCGACCTTGAGCCCGCCCACCGGCTGGCCCAGCGCCTGGGCGCCGCCGGCCACCGTATCGTGTCAGAGCCGCATGCCGACATGGCGCTGCCGGTCGGTGGCCGCGACATTGCGAATCTCGCGGCGCAGCCGCTGCACGTATTCAAGCCACCTGAGGTCCTCGATCGGGCTGACCGAGATGTGGCTGTCGGAGCCGATGCCGAACGAACCTTCGCCGCGCATATAAAGGCCAAGCGGAAAGATGCCGTCACCCAGATTGGCTTCCGTCGTCGGACATAACCCCGCGACCGCCCCGCTGTTGGAAACCATCCAGGCTTCCATACGGTTGATGTGGGTGGCATGCACCAGGCACCAACGCTGTCCGACGTCGAAGTGGTTGTAGAGCCAGGTCACCGGACGCATGCCCGACCATTCCTGACAGTCCTCGACTTCCCGCGTCTGTTCGGCGATATGAATGTGGACCGGCGCGGTATCGTCCATCCGGTTCAGGCCGGTCAGCGTCTCCGACAGTAGGCCTTTGGTGACGGCGCGAAGCGAATGCGGCGCGATGCCGATGCGCATGTTGAGTTTGTTGTCGTGGCGCGCCTTCAGCTCCTGCACAAGGCGTAAAAACCGGTCGGCGCCGTTGATGAAACGTGCCTGACCGCGCGCCGGTTGTTTGCCGCCGAAACCGCCATAGGCGTAAAGCACCGGTAACAGCGTCAGGCCTATGCCGGTTTGCTGGGCCGCACGCACGATGCGGTTCGCCATCTCCCCTAAATCGTCATACGGGCGCCCGCCGGGCTGATGATGCAGATAGTGAAACTCCGCGACCGACGTATAGCCTGCCTTCAGCATTTCCAGATAGAGTTGCGCGGCAATCGCGCCGAGCTGCTCGGGGTCGAGCCGGCTGACGAACCGGTACATCACCTCGCGCCACGTCCAGAAGCTGTCGGGTTCCTTGCCGGCGCTCTCGGCAAGACCCGCCATGGCGCGCTGGAACGCATGACTGTGCAGGTTCGGCATGCCGGGCAGAACCGGGCCGGCCAGGCGCAGGGACGCGCGTGTCGGCCGGGCATTGCTGCGGACCTCGCTCAGCAACCCGTCCTCGTCGGTTCGCAACAATACGTCCTGTGCCCAGCCCCTGGATAGAAGGGCGGACTTAGCAAAGAAATCCATGGCTCCCCAATCTCGCGCCGGTCTGCATCACGCGGCGCGGAACCACCACCACCTTGTCCGTCGACACCTTGCGCAAGCGCGCAAAGCCGCATAAGCGTGCCACTTCATACGCAAAAAGGAAAGCGTGGCAACCATGTGGGATACGCTCTGGATCGACGTGCGTTTGGCGACCATGGCCGAACACGAAGAAGGCTATGGCATCGTCGAGCAAGGTGCGTTGGCGATCGCAGACGGCAAGCTTGTCTTTGCCGGACCGGCCAGCGACCTTCCCGGCCAGCCGTCGGCCTTGGCGCGGGTCGTTTGGAAAGGTGAGGGGCGCTGGATCACGCCCGGGCTGATCGACTGTCACACTCATCTGGTTTTCGGCGGCGATCGTTCGCAGGAATTCGAGATGCGCCTTAACGGCGCCAGCTACGCCGAATTGCAATTGGCCGGCGGCGGCATCCTGTCGACCGTGCGCGCGACGCGCGAGGCGAGCGAAGACGAGCTTGTCGATAGTGCGATGCCGCGTCTTGATGCGTTGCGCGCGGAAGGCGTCACGACCATCGAGATCAAGTCCGGTTATGGGTTGGCGCGCGAGAGTGAACTGAAGATGTTGTCGGCCGCGCGCCGGCTCGCCACCTTGCGGCCGGTGACGATCAAGACGACATTCCTCGGCGCCCACGCCTTGCCCGGGGAATTCAAGGACCGTGAAGACGCTTACATCGAACGTGTCGTCGACGAGATGATGCCGGCGGCGGCGCGTGCCGGACTTGCCGATGCGGTCGATGTGTTCTGTGAAACCATCGGCTTCAACCTCGCCAACACGGAGCGTGTGTTGATAAAGGCGCGTGAACTCGGTTTGCCCACCAAGATTCACGCCGAACAGCTGTCCGATATGGGTGGCGCCGCACTTGCCGCGCGTTACGGCGCGCTTTCGGCCGACCACCTGGAGTATCTGGGACCCGACGGTGTCGATGCGATGGCCAAGGCCGGCACGGTGGCGGTGCTGCTGCCCGGCGCGTTCTACGTCTTGCGTGAAACCAAGCTGCCGCCGCTCGACCTGTTGCGCGAGAGGCGCGTGCCGATCGCCGTCGCGACCGACGCCAATCCCGGCAGCTCACCCGTCTTGTCGCTATTGCTGATGCTCAGCATGGCGGCGACCCTGTTCCGCCTGACGCCGCAAGAGGCGCTCGCCGGCGTCACGCGCAACGCGGCGCGCGCGCTGGGCATGGCCGCGACCCACGGCACGCTCGAGGTGGGCAAGGCGGCGGACTTGGCCGTTTGGGACATCGAGCGCCCGGGCGATCTTGCGTACTGGGTCGGCCGCAACCCGCTCTACCGTGCCGTGCGCAACGGCGACATCGTCGTCGAACGATAGCGGGCGGCTATCGAAACGGTGGCCAAGGACGATTGGCGAACAGCCGCCGTGTGACCGATGATGGCCGTGCACGACGGCTGCGGAGGAACGGGACATGCGGCGTTTGACGGTGATGATGTGCGTGATGCTGGTGTCGGTGCTTGCGGCTCATGGCGCGCATGCCGGCAGCGCGGTCAATGTCACACCCGACGGGATTGCCGTCGGCGGCTATGACACTGTCGCCTACTTCACCCAGGGTGAAGCCGTTCAGGGCGATCCCGCATTCCGTCACGAATGGAATGGCGCGACATGGCATTTCGCCAATGTCGATAACCGCGATCGTTTTGTCGAGGACCCTGAGGCTTATGCGCCGCAGTTCGGCGGATGGTGCGCCTATGCGCTGTCAGTCGGCGAGTATGCCGCGGAAGTTGATCCCGCGACCGCGTGGAGCGTTGTCGACGACAAGCTCTATCTGAATTGGGACGAGAAGGTTCAGCGACAGTGGACGTCGGGTATGGGTTGGCGCATCACGCGCGGCGAGCACCACTGGGAGACGGTTGAACCGCAGGTCGCCGACGGGACCGCGAGGTTCAGCCGCAAGCCCGATTCGCCCTGGAACGGCGTGACGCAATGACCTCCGCCCGTTGCCGATAAGGTTGTAGGACAGGGCGCATTACACGTGCGCAAATTCGGGCAAAACCGTGGCAGTTCGCAACGCGATCAGCCGACCGAAGATGATGATTTCACAGCCAAATTTGTGACTTCGAAAATTTTCTGCTCAATGTTCCATCACATCGATGCGAGGCGGCGTTCTTGGCCTTGTACATGAGGCTTCGGATCGACATATCTGGGTCAAGGAAGGCCGGAAGACGACTCGCAGCGTCGTAGGCCGGGGAGAATGGACTCCCCTGGATTCTCTCCGGTTCTTTGGTGGAACCCGTCCCGTCCCCCAATAGGGTTTTCGCCAAATCATTTCGGTCTTTGACATAGGCGCCGTCTCCGATCCCCCCTCCCGGAGACGGCGCCACGTATTTGGACGGCCGGCAATACCTCAGGTGGCGCCACCGTCACCGGTCTGATGCAACCGGTCTGATGCAAAGGCCGCGTGCTCGTTCAGGCGAGCAGGCTGCGAATACGCGTGATCTGTTTTTCGACGGAGATCGTGCTGGCCGACGTGATCTCCAGGCCGTGGTCGGCATAGATGTCCGTGCCCGGATGGCTGTCGCGCCAGGCCGCCATGACCAGGTCGCGCTCGCGCACGAGGTCATGGATCAAGGGACGGAACAAACGAACCATCGATGTTACCCAGCGGTTAACCGGCCAGGAGGGCTGGGCATGGTCGATCTCGAACAGGTCGACCATCTTCACCACGTCTTCGGCCGCATACCAGGTATCGCCGGTAACCCAGCGGTTAACCGTGAACATGCCGATCGGATACCCCTTCGGATCCATCGATATGGCGATCAGGTGGCTCAGCGCGTCCGGTCCCAGCGGCCACACCTTGTCGCCGTCGTAAGGCACCGGTTCGGTGCCCTTCGGCATGCCCTTGGCGCGCATGAACGTGTGGAAATGGCCGTGTTCGCCTGGCCGGCTCGCCTTGGGGTGGGCGTGGTAATAGAACTGGCTGCCGGTCTCCCGGTCAAAGATGTCGCCCTTTGGATAGTGCTGCCACTGATAGAAGGTCTCGACGTCGCGCAGCAGCTCGCCGACCACGTTAGCGTTTGTTTTGCGCAACACGCGGTAGCATTCGAGCACATCGCGCCCGGCCTCGAGCATTTCTTCGAGGTCGGTGCGGTCCAAATCCTTGAGCTGGGCACGTCTGGGAAGATCGACGTCCAGGCCCGGTTTGACGGTTTCTGTCATAGCCATGGGCGAGAGGATGGCGCCAGCGCCAAGTCCTTTCAAGATTGTGATCGATTACGTGAAGCATATGTGACTAAGCGGTGATCGTTTATGCCTTTTCTTGCGTAGCCCTGATGACCATATGGTTGCCACGCACGAGGCCAGGTGAGGCCCACGCGGCCAGGTCAGGCCGCAGTACATTGGAGAAAAGGGTATGCAGTCGATACGTGAAGTCTTAGGCGCTTGGCTTGTCGTAGCCGCGCTGGCCTTCGCCATCATCGCTGTTTGGGGATGGCGCGACTCGACGTCGGTAGCCAGTCAGGCGACAGCCTGTGTTGACAAAAACTCACACCAGACGAGTATCGCCTTGCACGGCGTGGATGTGCCGCGCGGTGGTTGGCAGCCGGAGCCGCAACTGGCCGGTCTGCCGAGCCCGGCCGATCGCGGGACGACGTCCTATGAGGCCGCCGAGGAGCGCAATCTCTTGGCGGTCGAATCGCCGCCGGCCGGTCCCATGCGCTTGGCTCAGGGTTCCAGCACCAGCCTGAACCCGACAAGTATATGCTGAATGTCCTCGGGGCGGCTGTGCCGGTCGGCTGGCCGGCACACGCCGCACCCGCGGTCATCCCATGATCCGCCTTTGACCCAATAGCGGCCCGGCCGCTTCAACGTGGTCGTCCATTCGAAGACTTGGCCCGCGGCATCCAGCATGCCGTAAGGGCTTGCGGCCTCGGGGAACGAACCGACAGGCACGGTCGTGAACGGGCCGGCATCGTGCGTATTGGCCAGATTGGGATCCCACGCTTCGCCCCACGGAAACATGCGGCCATCGGTGCCGCGCGCGGCCTTTTGCCATTCCATCTCGCTGGGCAACCGCCAGGTTTGACCGGTTTCTTCCGATAGCCACTCGGCAAACGCCGTGGCATCGGCGTGGTTGACCAAGACCACCGGATGATCGTCACGGCCCGCCGGCGGCACGCCGCCGGTCCAGGCGAACTGGCGCGTGCGTTCGTAAGGGTGGATCAGGCCGTAGCCGTTCCAGGTTTCCTTGTCGATATCGGGAACCCTGTGGCCCGTCGCCTCGACGAACATCCGATACTGGGCGTTGGTGATCAGGTTCTTCGTGATCCAGTATGTGTCCAGATAGACCTCGTGCAGGTCGTCATCGTCGTCATACCAGCCGCGTTCGCGGGTGCGGCTGTGACCGTAAGCCGCTTCGTCGAGCTGATAGGCGCGCTCACGTTCCTCCGGCGTCGATCCGGCGAGAAACGGACCGGCGGGAATCTCGATCACGTCGAGGCCCGGCAAGGGAGCGTCCTGACCCCACGCCGGCGTCATCACAGAGACCACAAAGATCGCAAGTGTTAGGCCGGAAAGCCGCACCAGCCTTGGCTTTTTCACCACCTCATTCTCACGCTAACGTGAAAGGGAAATCACTGGTTCCCGGTCGAAGTCAGTCGATATCATCGCCCTGCACCCTCGAGCTATGGGGCGATAGTTTCGCTGACTTTCTAAGGCGGCGGTCGACACGTTGTCGTGAGGGCAGGGCAACTGGGACATCTGGGAGGTTTCTTCGGTTATGAGTGAACTCAAACGTAATCTGCTGTCGAGCACGGTGCTGCCGGCCTTTATGGGCGCCGGCGTTGCGCTTGCCGTCAGCGTTGCGGCGGCGCCGTGCGGTCGGGCCAGCTGTCGCCTCGTCAACCCACGCGCGGTCGAGAACCCGGCCGCCGTCCCCATGCCTGCCTCCCTGTCCACCACCGATGGTGCTTCGACGGGCATGGCGGCTGGCTGTTGCGCGGCGTGTGACGCTTGCTCGGCGTGCTGCGCAGCGTGTGACGCCTGCGGCGCCACAGCATCCGCCACAGGCGCCGCAGGGGAAGT
>JANQGO010000367.1 GCA_028277285.1 Alphaproteobacteria bacterium
TCGTCACCACCGCCCGCGTCGTTGTCGCCGCCACCATCGCTATCGCCGCCGCCACCGTCGTTGTCGCCGCCACCGCCGTCGTTGTCACCGCCGCCACCGCCGTTGTCGCCGCCACCACCGTTGTCACCACCGCCGTCATCGGCATAGGCCGTCGCGATGATGGCTGGCACGTTCACCCCGAACGGCGGGACCTGAGCCAGGACCAAAAACAAAACCACAAAGAAAACAAGGACGTAGCGCATAAAGGTGAACCTTGCCGGTTGGTCGCTGTACTGTCACAACGGCGCGGGCGGCGGTTTATTCCGGGCACCTGGGAATAATGCGCCGACCGCATCGTTCTCCATACGACATTGATACGTGCGGATCGAGCATGACAGACGACATCAAAGCCGAACTCGCGGAACTTGTGCCCCGGCTGAGACGGTTTGCCTATGCGATCTGCGGCAATCCCGAAGAAGGAGACGACCTGGTGCAAGCAGCCTGTTTAAAAGCGCTAAGCCGGCTAGATCAGTTCAAGCCGGGCAGCCGGCTCGACAGCTGGATGTTCCGCATCATCCAGAACACGCATATCGACGCCATACGCCAACGCAATCGCCAGGGCAGCGCCGTCGATCCGGAGATTCTGGAACAGATGTCCGATGACGGCTTGGCGGCGAACCAGAACGAACACCGCCTGTTGCTGGCCCGCGTGCGCGACGCCATGGGCGCCCTGCCCAGCGACCAGCGGGCGGTCCTCGCGCTGGTCGCCATCGAGGGCTATTCCTATAAGGAAGCCGCCGCCATTCTGGAAACGCCCATCGGCACGATCATGAGCCGGCTTGCCCGGGCACGGGCGCGCCTGCTGCCTCTGGTCGCGGAGACGGCGTGATGAACCAGACCTGGACGGAAGAGAAGATTGCCGCGCTGATCGACGGTTCGCTGGACGATCCCGACGAGGCCGCGGCCCTGCGCCGCGTCCTGGAGACCGACCCGGATGCGCGTGCCCTTGCCGAACGCCTGCAAGCGTCAAACGCGCTGCTGCAGGAGGCCTTTGAGCATCCCGACGGCGCGGCGACCCCTGCCGCGATCCAGGCCGCCATCTTCGGCGAGCCGGGCAAGGTCGCGGCGTTTCCGAAACAACGGCGCCTGGCGCGCTGGATCCCTGCCGCGGCCGCCGCCTGCGTGGCGTTTGCCGTCGGCCTGGGCGCCGGCGGCGTGTTCAACACACCGGAACCGGCCGTGATCGCCGTCCTGGGCGACGCGCCGATCAACGGTCCGCTGCACGCCGCCCTCGAATCGCTGCCCAGCGGCGATATCTCCGAGCGCGGCGTCCAACCGATGCTGAGTTTCTGGGATGGCGCGGGTCGGCCGTGCCGCGAGTTCGAAGTGATCCACGAACTGCCCGAGGAGCTGGAGTTCGGCATTGCCTGCCGCGGCGACAGCGCGCTGTGGCATGTCGAAATCCTCGTCTCCGCGCCGGTCACCGAACCGAACGAGGCAGGTTACGCGCCGGCCTCCGGTCCCGGTGGCAGCGCGCTCGACGCGATGTTGGACGCGCTTGGTGCCGGCCCCGCCCTGACACCGGAAAGCGAGGCCGAGCTGCTGCGCAATCAGTGGAGCGGCGAAGCCCCGTCGGGCTGACGGAACAGGGCCGTGCGATGGCGTCACGCCGCCGCGCGGCCCAGGCCCGGCAAGCGGCTGATCAGGAACAGGATGAAGGCAGCCGCCACGACCGACGGCCCCGAGGGCGTATCAGAGGTCAGCGAGGCGCCGAGGCCGATCAGAACCGCGAGGCAGCCGATCACGGCGGCGCCAACCGCCATTTGCTCCGGCGTGCGGGTGAAACGTCTGGCCGTGGCGGCGGGGATGATCAGAAGCGAGGTGATCAGCAGAACGCCGACGACCTTCATGGCGACGGCAATGACCAGCGCCAGCAAGACCATGAAGGTCAGCCGCACGGCCGGCACGTTGACACCTTCGACCTCCGCCAGTTCCTCGTGCACGGTGAGCGCCAACAGGCGCCGCCATAACAACCCCGCGACCACCAAGACGACGGCGCCGCCGGCATAGATCCAGATGATGTCGTTGATGCCGACCGACAGGATATCGCCGAACAGATAAGCCAGCAGGTCGACGCGCACACTGGGCAGGAACGCCATGACGACGAGCCCGAAGGCAAGCGTACTGTGCGCCATGATGCCGAGCAGCGTGTCGGTCGACAGCATGCCGCGCCGCTGCATGGCGCCGACGACCAGCGCCACGACAACACACACAACGGCGACACCTGCGATGAGGTCAAACTCCAAAAGAAAACCCAGCGCGATGCCGAGCAGCGCGGCGTGCGCCAGCGTGTCGCCGTAATAGGCCATGCGCCGCCACACGACAAAACAGCCGAGCGGCCCGGCGACCAGCGCGACACCGATACCCGCGACCACCGCGCGTACCATGAAGTCATCAAGCAGTGTCATCGCCGGTTCACCGGGCCGCACCCGCCTTGTCGTCAACCACGTTGCCCGCGATGTCGTGGCTGTGGTCGTGGTGGTGGTGATAAACAGCGAGGTCCGGCGCATAGCCGCCGAAGAGCGCGAGGTATTCGGGGTTGCTCTGGATCGAGTCGGGCCGGCCCGAACAGCAGACATGGCGGTTCAGGCAGACCACCGTGTCGCTCTCCGCCATGACGATGTGCAGGTCGTGGGAGACCAGCAAAACGCCGAAACCATGCTCGTCGCGCAGCCGCGCGATCAACCGATAGAGCGTTCCGAGACCGGACACATCAACGCCGGCCGACGGTTCGTCCAAGACCAGAAGGTTGGGACGGCGGAGCAGCGCCCGGGCGAGCAGGACACGCTGGCGCTCGCCACCGGAGATCGACTG
>JANQGO010000372.1 GCA_028277285.1 Alphaproteobacteria bacterium
CAGGACGCCGCGGACGAGATAGATGTTGTCCTCCAGCCCGACACGCACGTTGCCGCCCAGGAGCACGGCCTGCCCGAAGGCGCCAACTGGGCGGGTTTCGGCATCAGCCGCATGCAGATGCCCATGGTCGCGCAGGCCATGCTCCTGGGCGGCAACGTGCGTGTCGGGCTGGAGGACAACATCTATCTCGACCGCGGCGTCCTGGCGTCAAACGGCGACCTGGTCGCCCGCGCCGTCGAGATCATCCAGCGTCTCGGCGGCCGCGTCCTCAACCCCGAGGAAGCGCGCCAGAAGCTCGGATTGCCGACAAAACACTAGAGCGGATCGTGGTGAGGTGGGACCGCTTGACGGTTCCACCTCATCACATGGATCCGCTATCGATCTGTGAACAGTACAGATTCTGTTCCATTGGATCGAAAGTATTAAGAAGACTTATCCACAAGGGGTGTCTTCTTTTACCCCCTATTGGTTAGGTCTTCGTTCGGCATTTGTTTCTAGATGTTCTCATTTCCGAGCTGCCAACTCGGGAATCCATGCCGAATCAGCTGGAATCGCTCGACAGCGCGCCGCCGTCCATGGCCAGCATAGAACCTGTCATGAACGCGGCCGCCGGCGAGCAGAGGAAAAGGATGCCCTGGGCGACCTCCTCGGGCGTCCCGATGCGGTCCAGCGGGTACCATTCCTTCAGATCGTCCATGGTCGCGCCCGGTTTGCCGAAGATATCCAGGTTCTGGCCGCCCATCTCGGTCGCGATCACCGCCGGGCAGACGCCGTTGACGCGGATGTCGGGCGCCAGCTCCTGGGCCATCGCGCGGGTCAGGTTCACCACCGCGCCCTTGGTCGCGCAGTAGATGGTCGTCTGGGCCGACCCGGCGAGACCGGCGCTGGAGCCCAGGTTGACGATCGCGCCCTTTGACGCGCGCAGCGCCGGCAGCAGCGCGCGCGACAGGAAGAACGTCGCCTTGACGTTGATGTCGTTCAGGCTGTCCCAGGCCGCCTCGTCGCTGTCTTCCATGGAGGCGACGACATAGATGCCGGCGTTGTTGACCAGATAATCCAGACCGCCCAGGCCGTCGACGGCGGTCTTGGCGACCGCCTCGCAGACGGCGACCTCGGAGAGATCACCGGGCGCCGCCACCAAACGATCGCCGCCAAGCTCGCTCATCAACCGGTCGACGCTTGCCTGGCTGCGGCCGTTGACGGCGACGCTCGCGCCGGCGTCCAGGAACGCCGCCGTCGTCGCGCGCCCGATGCCGCGCGTGGCACCCGTCACCAAAACCTTCTTGCCGGAAAAATCCATCGTGTTCTCCTACCAGCGCAACAGGGGTATCGCCGCGACCGGACTGACATTGGCCTCGCGGCAGGCGGTGTCGATCAAGTCTTGATCAGCCATGGTCTCCGGCGCAATGCCCCAATCGTGGGCGGGCAGGCCGCCGGTGATCCAGACGGCGTCGAGACCGGCCAGCCGGGCGCCCAGGATATCGGTGTGCAGGCCATCGCCGATTGCCAGCATGGATGTGTCCGGCGCCTGATGCAGGACGTCCAGGCAATGGCGGTAGACGCCGGGCAGCGGCTTGCCTTCCTGGCGCATGTCGCCGCCCAGTTCGACGTAACGCTCGGCGATGCGGCCGGCGCACAGCTCGCGCGAACTGCCGCGCAGCACCGACTTGTCCGGATTGGTGCAGACCATGGGCAGACCCAGATCCAGGAACGCGGCCAGCATGTCTTCGAAGTCGGATAGCTGCTCGTCGCGGCTCCTGATGCCGCAGCACAAGACGAAGTCGGCATCCTTGGCGTCCGGCACGCGCTCGAAGTCCAGGCCGTCCAGGAGTTTGGCGTCGGGTTCCGTGCCGATATGGAAGAACCGGCGGCCCAGCCCGGCATACCAGGGATCGGTCGCCTCCTCGATCTCCAGCCTGACCGCCTCGCCCGCCGTCATGATCGCGTCATAGGTGCCGGGCTCGACCCCCATGCGCACCAATTGCTGGGCGACCGCCGAGGACCGGCGCGGCGCGTTGGACAGGAAGATGACCTTGGCGCCGTCGCCTCTGACCCGCGCCATCCAGGCGAGCGCGTCGGGATAGGCCGCGATACCGTTGTGCAGACAGCCCCACAGGTCGACCACGTAGATATCATAGCCGGCGCTCAGTTCCGAAAGCCCGGCCAGTCTTGGTATGCCCGATGTCACGCCTCAGCCGCCGGACGCCGCGGCGTCGGTCATGCCGCCCAGGCCCTTGTTCATCATCTCGATCCGCTCGTCCTCGCCCTCGATCCCGAACCGCTCGGCGACCAGCGCTTCAGGTTTGGTATAGGCAAGCCAGACCTTGCCGTCGGCGTCCTCATAGGCAACCACCTTGATTGGCAGGTCGATGCCGATCAGCGGGTTCTTCGCCATCAACGGCGTGCCGAGCGCGGGTTTGCCGAAGATCAGAACCTGGTTGGGCGCCAGTTCCATATCGACCGACCCGGCGGCGGCGGCATGGTCGACCCGCGCGATGACGACGAAGTCCTTCTCCTCAACGATCGCCTCAAGCCGGTCCATCGTCTCCCCGACCGAATGGGCGCTTGGTTTGATGACAAAGTCCTCGTTCGCCGCCGCCAGACCAGGCACGGCAACGGCAAACATCAGCAACAGCAAGGTTCGTCGGATCATGACGATCTCTCCGGTGGTTTCGGCGCCCGGCGCACCATGCCAGACAGGCACCACATGCCGTCAAGGATCGAACGCGGCCGGTGCCCCGCATATCCGTTCGAGCTAGGGGTCCTGCCGGGTTCCCAGACCGCGATCCAGGATCGTTTCGACCGCCAGCATCATGGTGACGTAGCCCTGCCAGTCCACGTGATCGGGATCGACATGGGTGAAGCTCGACACCAGAAAGAGCTCTGTCTCCGGCACGGACGATCGAAGGTTCAGGCTCTCGGTAAAGGGCACGATCTGGTCGTCCAGGCCGTGCACCAGGATCAGCTTGCCGGCCAGCGGTTCGAGATCATGGCGCGACGGCGAAAGCGCCATCAGCGAGGTCAGGATCGATGGCGGCAGCGCCGCCAGCAGGGCGCCGGTCCGGTCGGGGTCGCGGTTCTCGAACAGGTCCATCAGCGCCTTTGCATCGCTCCCCAGATAGGCGCGCAGGTTGGCGAGATCGACGTCCGGGTCGCCGGCCCTCAGCCGCGCGGCTTCCTGCAACAGCTCGCCTTCTGACGCGTCATGCCAGCGCGCGGCGTTGGCGGCCATGAAGACCCAGCCGGCGCGCAGATTGCCGGGGCCGTAGCGCCAGTCCGTCTCGCCGGTCTCGCGGTAAGCGCCGGTGGTCAGGTAGGTGATCACACTCTCGGCGTCGTGATAGCCG
>JANQGO010000079.1 GCA_028277285.1 Alphaproteobacteria bacterium
GTCGCGATGCCCTGCACCTGCGCGATGACGGGCTTCGGCAGGCGCACGATCGATGTCATGAGCTGGCTGCACTGGCCGAACAGGGCGTTGTAATAGTTGCGGCCGGGATTGGCGCGGATCTCCTTGAGGTCATGGCCGGCGCAGAAGGCAGGCCCGTTGGCGGCCAGCACGACCACGTGGACCGCCTTGTCAGCCGCGATGGCGCTCAGCGCGTCTTGCAGTTCGGTCATCAGCCCGACCGACAGCGCGTTGCGCTGTTTCGGGCGGTTCAGCGTTAGCATGGCGACCCCGTTGTCGTGGTCGTCGCGCAGCAGGATATCGTCGGTATCGGTCATGGCGGGGCAGTTTGCGGGTGCGGTGTAGCTCGCGCAAGGCTCTTGCAGAAAGGTCGGTCGGTGAGTATTCCCAGTTGGTCAAGCGCGACTGGGATCGATGTTTTGAGCGAACGCGGAAAAGCTCCTACAACTAATGAACTCTTAGTTGATGCACTTGGAAGAGAGGGCGAAGACAGACGGGAGCAAATGCTTGCGGCTGCTGACGAGCTGCGCAATGAGATGCAGCAGCAAGGTTCCAGAGTTCGCGATCTAGTGTTGTCACAACCGCCAGTCCAGTTGCTGGCGTATTTGTGGTCTCAGTATCACATGGCGGTATTCGCCGCCCTTCGCGAAAATAGTGAGGAGTACAGGCCAGACAAGGAGCTAATACAGACTTTTCAGTTTGCGTTTGAATATCTTCATGCTGTTTGGAGCTGCCACAGCAACTTTGTCGGCGAAGATACCAGCTTGAGTGAATCTACAGTGGCCGAGATTATCGACGTGCTTGGTGAACTCCAGGCAACAACGATGATGTACTGTCTGGCAAGTTCATCTGCAAACGTCGACAACGCACGTGCTGGCTTGGAGTATCACGCCAAATCGTCGTGGGTGCTGATTCGGGGCAATCGATACCAAGTCTTAGAAGAAGAGTTTTTTCGGTTCGTTCTGTCGCCACATGCCGATGCCCTGAAGGCTGTTTATGGGATGAGTCCCGAACAGATTGCCGCCGGAATACAGGCGGCTGCCAACGCACTCCGTAAGGGATTCAGTCAAGCGGTACAGACGCTGGAAAGAAGGATAGATGAATCTTACCAAACGATGAAAGAAAGCGAGATCGAGCTTGATGCTGCGGTCGAGGCACTTAGGGAAAGCGATAGAGCCTTCACAACCGATGTATCTGGTGCCGTTCAAGATGTGCTCTTTGGTGGTATCTGCAATCTATCTCGACACACCAACTTCACCACACCGCTCTTAGAGGATCTCTCTTTTTGTCCAGGCGAAAACGTGGAATTCTTCGCAGACGGCGATTTCGTGGGAACGCCAATGCGCACGCTGCCGGCTCTCATCAAACCGGGTATCAACCTGGATGGTGAGTACTACTTCACGGATGGCCAGTTTGTGCGCGACGCCTGCTACCGCACCATTCAGCGAGGCTTGCTTAGACGACTGCCCACATATCGCGAGGATTGGAACCGCCGCCAAAGAGATCTCGTCGAACACGCATTCCCCGTCATCTTTGGACAACAACTTGCAGCTGCCGAAAAGTATTCGGGAGTGTTCTTTAAAGATCCGAAATCCGGGCAATGGGCGGAAACCGACTTTGCAATGACACTCGGCGATGTGCTCTTGATCGTTGAAGCCAAGGCGGGTGTGATGGCCATGGCCTCTCCAGCGACCAACTTCGATCGCCACGAACGCGCTATTCGCGACCTGATTGTCAAGGCATATGAGCAGTGCAAACGTTTCTTGGAGTATCTCTCTAGCGCTGACGAGGCGCCGCTCTACAAACGTATCGATGATGAGTTTGTGGAGGTCGGTCGTATTCGAATGGGCAATTTTAGACTAGTTGTTCCAATTGGTCTTACCGTTGAAGCGTTTACACCATTCTCTGCCATGTCTAAGGAGCTTGCCGGAATACGGCCGATTTTGGCGAAGCACGCTTTCGTCTCGATGTCAGTTGATGATCTCTTTGTTCTTAACCGCTTCCTGCCGACGACGGGTGAACTCTTCCACTATCTTGAGGTCCGACAACAAGCTGCGGCAATACCCAAAGCTATGTTGTTCGACGAGATCGAGCACCTAGGCGCCTACATTACGAACAATCGCTTCGACATGACGATCAAAGAGCAGCTTGACGACGCAAGCTGGGTGGCGTGGGACTCGTTTGGCGATGTGGTGGACAAGTACTTCGAAAGTGACGCGTGGGAGACCCTACCAGCTCCGTGCCAGTCTTATCCGAGTGAATTGATAGTTGTGTTGCAAGCGCTCGAAACACATCGTCCAAAGGGTTGGCTTGACGTTGATTCGCAGCTTCGGAGCTTGAACAGTAGTGCCAGAGAGAATCTGGCCGAGTTTCTCGAGAACGTCAGGGCGACATTGTCTAAGCATGCCGTTCGCCGTTTTTTGCTGGGCGGAGACAACCCACTGCAGTTTTGGTTGTGCCAAAGCGGCATAGAACCGTCATTTGAAGAAATGCGCCGCCACGGGGAGGTGGCCTGCCTCGCGACTAAGTCGGCGACGGTTGGGGTTCTTAATCTCTGGTACGACGCAAACGACGAAATCGTCAATGTTGCCTGCGCTAGGTTTTCTAGACCTACGGCCATTCAGTCCGACTATGCCGAACTAATGGGTGAGGCCAAACGCCAATTGGATCGATCCATAGATCTTGGGACTTAAGGACCCCAACTCCGTGTTCAAGTCTGAGTTTGCAGCCGCCGGTTGGTATTTAACCTGTTTGCAAGATCCGATTCTTCGGCCCGCAGCACGCCGTCGATCATGACATAGGTTGTCGGATCGTCGGACGGGTCGACGAGGCCGCGGGCCGCCGCGACCAGCGGCGGGATGGTCTTCTGGCGCTCCAGGCTCACGCGGTCGATGTCCGCTTCGCTTGCGCCGATGTCAATGTGGCCGAAACCCCGGCCGTCCGGCGCGCCGCCCAGATCGAGCAGGCGTTCGAGCAGGGCTTCGGACCGGTACATCTTGTCGAGCGCGGCGTTCAGCTCGCGTTCCGCAAGATCCTTCTGGCCCCAGCCGGTGAAGACCAGGCTGTGATAGAAGAACTGGCTGACGCAGTCGGTCAGCGGCACCATCAGGCGGTTGATCGCCTCGATGGCGCTGTTGCCGCCGTCCTTGGGCATCAGATGTTTGGCCTGGGTCGGCCGGGGCAGGGCATCCGGCGTCTCAAGCCATTCGTCCAGCCGCGCCAGATACGCAACTTCGACCTCGCGGCATTTGCTCAGGATGTCCGTCGTTGCCGTGTCGCCGGCGCTGGCCGCGATCGCCTTGTCGAGCACCGCGATCAGGCGCTCGGTCAGCGCGCGGTTGGAGGCGAGAGCGCTGACAGCATCGGAGCCCAGCTCCAGATCGACGGCATCCCGGCTGCGCGGTGTCCCGTCAAGTGCTGACAGGCGCACGACCAGCTTCTCCGCAAGCTGCATCTTGACGATCCACTCCCGGTGCTCGGCGCGGCCAATCTCGGTGATGCCCCAGGCCCTGAGCGCGCGGGAATGGAAGAAAAGCTGGTTGATGCCGTCTATGACGGGGTCCAGAACGTCCTGGAGCGCCTCCACGCTGGCACTGTTACTGGCGGTTTTCGGATCGGTCATAAGGCCTGAAACATGTTGGGAACGTCCTGTGGGCGCCGCCGCATCCTGGCAGCGCGAAGGCGGGCCCACAAGGGACCCCTGAAAGCGTTGACAGACAGGACTTTTATGGTAGTTTCCGCCGCCCTGGGCTGCGGCGGCTCTTGAAGCGCCCGCGGCCCCCTGAATTTTTGGGACATCGTACGTTATGAAGACTTACGTCGCGACGCCCGCGAACGTGGAGCGTAAATGGTACGTCATCGATGCCGAGGGCATGGTCCTGGGCCGCATGGCGACCGAAATCGCCAAGATCCTACGCGGCAAGCACAAACCGACCTTTTCGCCTCACGTCGATTGCGGCGACCACGTGATCGTCGTGAACGCCGAGAAGGTGGCGCTGACGGGCAACAAGCGCGACCAGAAGACGTTCTATTGGCACACCGGCTGGGTCGGTGGCGTCAAGGGCCGCACCATGGGCGAGCGCCTGGAAAGCGATCATCCCGAGCGGGTCGTGATCAAGGCGGTCGAGCGCATGATCACGCGCAATCCGCTCGGCCGCGACGTCATGACGAAGCTGAAGGTCTACGCCGGTCCCGATCATCCGCATGAGGCCCAGAACCCCGAGGTGCTGGATCTCGCGAGCCGTAACCGTAAGAACAAGAGGGCTGCCTGATCATGGCTGGAACCGAACTCTCCGAGGCTTTGGAGCAGGCCGCGCCGGCCGAACAACAGGCCGAGCCTGTCGAACTGCCGGAGCCTCAGATCGACGATAAGGGCCGCGCCTACGCGACCGGCAAGCGCAAGGATGCCATTGCGCGCGTGTGGATCCGTCCGGGCAGCGGACGCATCGTCGTCAACGGCCGCGAGGTCGAGAAGTATTTCCCGCGTCCGACCTGGCGCCTGATCATGAACCAGCCGTTCCAGGTCGCCGGCCGCGGCGAGCAGTACGACGTCTTCGCCACCGTCAGGGGCGGTGGCCTCTCCGGTCAGGCCGGCGCCATCCGTCACGGCATCAGCAAGGCGCTCTCGCTCTATGAGCCGGCGCTGCGCGCGACGCTCAAGAAGGGCGGTTTCCTGACCCGCGATCCGCGCGTCGTCGAGCGCAAGAAGTACGGCAAGCGCAAGGCGCGCCGCAGCTTCCAGTTCTCGAAACGCTAAGCGACGACAAGCACGACAAACTCAGCGATTTTTTGCGGCGCTTCCAGTATCTGGAAGCGCCGTTTCTCTTGCCCGCATGGACGACGGTTGGCGGCCGGTTCCGTTCAGGCCTTGACCCACGGGTCCGGCGACACCTCCGATTGCTTGTTCAGGCATAGAAACAGTCGCGACAGTCCGGTCCCTGCGATCGGCGGCGACCGGTGGACGATCCCGCTGTTCGGGCCGGCGCAGTTGCCCTTGAAAAGGGCGACATCGTGAACGCCAAGCCGCTCCAACGGGCCTTGATAAGCCTTTTGCTCGGCGATGGCTTGCCCGGCCTGTGCCATCTGAACCCACTCTGTCGTCGGGCCCCGATAGGTCGTCACCAGGCGCGCTTCCACGGTGTCGCGATGAAACTTCCAGCAGGCATCGTGATCGACCCGCTCAAGCCGGACATCGACACGCTCACTGCCGGTAATGATGGCAAAGGCACTGACGAGCCAGCCGATATCGTCGACCAGGAGATCGCGCATGTCGCCAGCGGTCATCCCACACGTGTCGAGGAGCGGCTCAAGGGCAGGCCGCAGATCGCCAGGTTGAACGAGGACCCTTAAGTGAGGGAGGGTCGCAACGTCCAACCGATCAAGCCAGTTTCCTAAGGACGGGAGCAGCGATCGCTGCCAGATCACGAGTTCCGTACCGGGGTCGTTGATGGCGGCGAGACCGTCTCTCGTCTCCACTGTTCGAACGCCATGCATCGACGCGACGGGCTCTACGTCGACGCGATGCTCCGGGGTTACGGGGGTCATGGCGAAATCCCACGCGCGTTGTCGAACCGATGTCATTCGGCGGCCTCGGCGCGTTGCCAAGTCGGAAACGGATCCGGCAGGTCGCGGAACGCATCGAGATCCGGGGCGAGGTCATCAGGCACGAGGCAGGCGTCCAGCCTGGCCCTCAGTTCCGGCCAGTCGATGCCGCTGCCGATGAAGACAATCTCCTGCCGACGGTCGCCCCAGGGCTCCTCCCAATGTGCCCGCATGTAGGCGCGCGCTCTTTCCTCCTCCGGCCAGCGCTCTCGCGGAACGGCGGCCCACCAGATGCCGAGCGGACTGACCGAGGACAGGGCGCCCGCAAGGGAGAACTCGGCGACCCAGTCCGGTCGCGTGGCCATCCAGAAATGTCCCTTGGCGCGGATCACGCCGGGCAGTTCACCGGTCAGCAAGGCGTGGATGCGTTCCGGCACGAACGGGCGGCGGGCGCGGTAGACGAAGCTCTGGACCCCGTACTCCTCGGTCTCGGGCACATGATCGGCATAGCCATAGAGTTCCTTGGCCCACATCGGGTGTTCATGCGCCTTCTCATAGTCGAAGAGCCCGGTATCGAGGATCGTGTCTGAGGGAACATCGGAATGATTGGTCTCGATGACCCGTGCATCCGCGTTCAGGCTGCGGATGATCTTGCGCGCCGCGTCAAGCTGATCGGGCGCGGCATCGCCGACCTTGTTGAGAACGATGACATCGGCGAACTCGATCTGGTCGGTCAGAAGATGGACGAGGGTGCGTTCGTCTTCCTCGCCCATGGTTTCGCCCCTGTCGCGCAAGAAGTCATGGCTCGCGAAGTCGCGCAGCAGATTCACCGCGTCGACCACCGTCACCATCGTGTCGAGACGGGCGACATCCGACAGGCTCTCGCCATCTTCGTCGCGAAAGTCGAACGTGGCGGCGACAGGCAAGGGCTCGGAGATGCCGGTCGACTCGATCAACAGGTAGTCGAAGCGATCCTCGTCGGCGAGGCGGCGCACTTCGTCAAGCAGGTCATCACGCAGCGTGCAGCAGATGCAGCCGTTCGACATCTCGACCAGGGTTTCGTCGGTACGGCTCAGCTCGGTGTCCGCGCGCACCAAGTCGGCGTCGATGTTCACTTCCGACATGTCGTTGACGATGACGGCAACGCGCCGGCCCTCGCGGTTGTTGAGCACGCGGTTCAGCAGCGTCGTTTTGCCGGCGCCGAGGAATCCGGAGAGCACGGTGACCGGAAGACGGGGGGCTGGTGCGTTCATTGTCATTGCCTCGTTCAACGTTCGACATGTCGCCTGAGCAGGTGCCGTCACGCTGCGGCGCGCGATGCCTGCTTCGGCCGGCTAGCCGGTAAGCAATATGTTATGTTATAACATTCTTCAACTGGATGTTGGACACGTTCGCGTGGGGCGGCCCGTCGCGTCTGCGACGAGGCTAGAATGGAGGAGCATTGCGCAAAAACGGCCTTCCCGATTCACGGGAAGGCCGTTCGTGCTTTCGCAGACGCGGTGAGGATCAGGCGAGGTCGAAACGGTCTAGGTTCATGACCTTGGTCCAGGCAGCGACGAAGTCGCCGATGAACTGCTGTTTTGAGTCCTCGCAGGCATAGACTTCGGCAACGGCTCTGAGCTGGGAGTTCGACCCGAAGACCAGGTCAACGGCGGTTGCCGTCCACTTGACGTCGCCGGTGGCGGCGTCGTGGCCTTCATAGATCCTCTCGTCGTCGGCCGACTTCTTCCACGTCGTCGCCATGTCGAGCAGGTTGACGAAGAAGTCATTGGTCAGCGTTTCCGGCCGTGTCGTGAAGACGCCGTGACCCGTCCCGCCGTGATTGGCCTTCAAGGCGCGCAACCCGCCGATCAGGACCGTCATCTCCGGCGCGGTCAGCGTCAGCAACTGTGCCCGGTCGACCAGCCGTTCCTCGGGCGAGCGGCCGTTGGCCTTGCCCAGGTAGTTGCGGAAACCGTCGGCCCTCGGCTCGAGATGGGCGACCGAGTCCACCTCCGTTTGCTCTTGCGAGGCGTCCGTGCGCCCCGGCGTGAACGGGACGGTCACGTCGTGGCCGGCGTTCTTCGCGGCCTGCTCGATGCCGGCCGAGCCGCCCAGGACGATGAGGTCGGCGAGCGACACCTTCTTGTTGCCTGAC
>JANQGO010000167.1 GCA_028277285.1 Alphaproteobacteria bacterium
CTTCCGCTACACGCCCCAACAGGCGGCGGCAAACAGCGGTTTGCCGGTCCATGATCTGGCCGTCCGGTCGGGCGACATCGTCGAGCGGGTCAATCATCCGCACTACCGCACCGTCTACCCAACGCTTGCCCAGGCCGGCTTCGCGCTCGCCTATACCATCGCGCCCTTCAGCCTGGATGCCTGGCGCGGCGTTCTGATAGCCGCAGAACTGATCGGTCTTGGTTTCATTTTGCTGACCCTGAAACGGCTCGGGCTCTCAGCCCTGTGGGTCGCGCTTTACTGGTGGAACCCCCTGATCGTGAAGGAACTCGCCAACAGCGCTCACATGGACGGCCTGCTCATCCCGTTGCTGGCCGGCATCATGCTGGCCGTCGCCTGGCGGCGCCACGTCATCGCCGCGGCGGTGGTGATGCTCGGCGCCGGCGTCAAGCTGTGGCCACTGTTGTTGCTGCCCGCGGTCATGCGGCCTCTGACCGCCCGGCCGCGCGTGTTGGTGCTGACCGTAGGGCTTGTCGCCGGCATCGCCGTGTTGCTGGCGTTGCCGCTGCTGCGCGCGGGCTTGCCGCCGAGCTCCGGCTTTGTCGCCTATGGCACGACCTGGCAGATGAACGACGCCGCGTTCTCGGTGGTGCTGGGGCTTGCCGCGCTCATCTGGACGCCGGAAACCGCTGCGACCGCCGCGCGCCTCACGGTAATCATGGTCTTGGCGCTTCTGCTGGTTGTCGTTCTGCGAAAACCCGCCGCCGCCGGCGAACGTGCGATTGGCACGTTGCTGGTGCTCGGCGCCGGATTGTTTCTGCTCAGCCCGACAGGTTTCCCATGGTACCTCGCATGGTTTCTGCCGTTCCTTGTTGTCGTGCCGGTCACGCCATTGCTACTGCTGACCGCGCTGCTGCCGCTCTACTATCTGCGCTTCGCCTTTGCCCGCCACGGGTTGGAGGGCATCTTCGACCACTACGTCGTTTGGCTGGAGTTCGGCCCTGTCTGGCTGTGGCTGGGCCTGTTGGGATGGCGCCGCTGGAGGAAAGTCTGATGCGGAACGGACGGACGGTCGCGGTGATCATCCCGGCGCTGAACGAGGCGGCGACTATTGGCGACGTTGTCTTGCGGACGCCGTCCTGGGCCGACCGCATTGTCGTCGTCGACAACGGGTCGGAGGATCAGACGGTGGCGCGCGCCAGGGATGCCGGCGCCAATGTCGTCACGGAAAACCGGCGCGGCTATGGCGCGGCCTGCCTGCGCGGGTTGGCGAGCGCACCGGATGCGGACATCTATGTCTTCATCGATGCCGACCTCTCCGACGACCCCGGTCGAATGGCTGATCTCGTTGACCCGATCGCGGACGAGGGCGTCGACTTTGTCATCGGCGCGCGGTCGTCGGCCGAGCCGGGCGCGCTGACCTTTGCGCAGCGTTTCGGCAACTGGCTCGCCTGTTGCCTGATGTCGGCATTCTGGCGCTGCAGCTTCACCGATCTCGGACCGTTTCGCGCGATCAGCGCCTCGGCGCTCCGGCGCCTCGATATGCGCGACCGAACCTGGGGCTGGACCGTCGAAATGCAGGTCAAGGCGGTGCGTCATCGGCTGGTCACGCGGGAAGTTCCGGTCGCCTATCGCCGGCGCGCGGCTGGCCGCTCAAAGATCTCCGGAACGATTCTTGGGTCCGTGCGCGCGGGCTCGAAGATCCTCTTCGTCATCCTCTCCCAGGTCTTCGCGCCCCAGAGCAGATCCTGCCTTGGTGGAATCGCTTCGCGATTCCGCCAAGGCAGGTGAATCTGCTCTACTCATAGATAGAGAGCGGATTCACGTGGTTAGGTGGAACCGTAAGACGGTTCCACGTAACCACGATCCGCTCTGGCCGGCCGTCAGGTAAGCAGCAGACGCGCCTCGCCAAGCCCGTCGATCGCACAGATGGTCTCCTCGCCGCGGCCGATCGGCGTCGCGATGACGACACTGCCGGTCGAGACGATGTCGCCCTTCTTGAGAGACTTGCCGCGCTTGGCCAGATGGTCGGCGAGCCAGGCGAGCGCCGCGAACGGGTGGCCCATGACGTCGCTGCCTTTGCCGCGCCCGCGCGCTTCGCCGCC
>JANQGO010000237.1 GCA_028277285.1 Alphaproteobacteria bacterium
TCTGGCCGCACCGGCGCGCAGCGACCGGTCGTGGTCAAAGGTCGAGCCGCTGTCCGACGCCGGCCTGGATGCCGCCGCCGTCCGGCTTGGCGAGGCGCGCGCGTCCGCCGGGGCCGAACTGGCGGCTGCCGGTATCGACCCGTGCGAGGTCGCGTGGCGCGCGACGGCGGAGCTTCGTTATGTCGGCCAAGGCAACACGGTCGACGTGCCGATCGATGGCAGACCCGAACGCGGCGCAATTCTCGCCGGTTTCGAAGACGCCTATGGCAAAGCCTTCGGGCGTCTGGTGCCGGGCGGCGTGCCGGAAGTCGTCACATGGCGATTGGTCGGCACCTCGCCCATGCCGCCCCGACCCTATGCACTCGATGCGGCCGAGCCCGGCGATGTCTCCGGGTCAACACGCCCGATCTATCTGCCGGATATCAGCGACTTCGCCGACGTGCCGGTCTACGAACGCTACGCGTTGGCGCCGGGAGCACGTCTGGAAGCGCCGCTGGTGGTGGTCGAACCGGAATCGACACTGGTTGTCGCCTATCCGGCGGATGTCGCGGTCTTGGCGGACGGCAGCGTTGAGGTTCTCTTGGCGGAGGTCGCGGCATGACGGCCATCGACCCGGTCACGCTGGAGATTGTCTGGACGCGGCTGATCAGCGTGGTCGACGAGGCGGCGGCGACCTTTGTCCGCGCCTCGTTCTCGACCCTGGTGCGCGAGGCCAACGACTTCGCTGTCGTACTGACCGACCGTCACGGCCACAACGTCGCACAGTCGTCGCAAAGCATCCCGAGCTTCATCGCCACCGTGCCGATGACCATCCGCGCCTTTATCGCGCACCACGGCATCGAGACCATGGAGGAGGGGGACGCCTACATCACCAACGACCCCTGGCTCGGCAGCGGGCACCTGAACGACGCCACCATCGCCATGCCGATCGTGCGCGGCGGCGAGGTCATTGCCTTTGCCGGCGTCGTCAGCCATCTGCCGGATATCGGCGGCCGCTTGCGCAACGCCGCCAACCGCGAGCTCTATGAAGAAGGCTTGCAGATACCGCCATGGCCTCTGCTGAAGGCGGGACAGCCGGACGAGACGCTGACCGCGCTGATCCGCCGGAACGTGCGGGTACCCGACGAAACCATGGGCGATATCTGGGCGATGGTCGCGTGCTGCCGAACCCTGGGCGAGCGCCTGAACGGACTGCTGGATGAAACCGGCATCGATATCGACCGCTTCTCCACCGAAATCATCGGCCGCACTGAAGGGGCGATGCGCGAGGCGATCCGCCAACTGACGCCGGGCACCTATCGCTACACCATCGAAAACGACGGACCCGCTGAGATGCCCGGCGGTGTCATTCGCATCGCATGTGCGGTAACGGTCGACGGTGACGAGATCGCGGTCGACTACGCGGGGTCGAGCGACCAGGTCTCGCTCGCCATCAACACGGTGCTCAATTACACCTTTGCCTATAGCGCGTATGGTCTGAAGGCACTGCTGGCGCCCTGGATCCCGAACAGCCATGGCAGTTTCGTGCCGATCCGCGTCACCGCGCCGGAAGGCTCGATCCTAAACCCGCAACACCCGGCACCCTGCGGCGCGCGCGGCATGATCGGCCATCTTCTGCCGCCGGCGATCTTCGGCGCGCTGGCGGACGCCCTGCCGGATCGTGCCCAGGCCGCACCCGGCTCGCCGTCAAACAATGTGCAGTTGGCCTCGTCGCGCGGCGGCGTGCGTTACGCTGTCAACTGCTTCCTGGGCGCCGGCCAGGGCGCCGGTGCCGCACAAGACGGCGCCTCGGCGATCAGCTTTCCAAGCAATCTCTCCAACACGCCGATCGAGGTCATCGAGAACCAGGCGCCGCTGAAGGTGATCGAGCGCTCGATCTGCCGTGGCAGCGGTGGGCGCGGGCGATCGTGCGGCGGCGACGGGTTGCGTTTTGCGTTCGAAATGCTCGGCGAGACACCGGCCATCGGCTCGTTCATGGTCAACCGGATCAACAGTCCGGCGCCGGGTTTGGCGGGCGGCGGACCGGGCAAGACGGCACGGTTTGAGATCAACGGTCGCGCTGTTGCATCAGCGGGGCAGCAAGTCATCAGCAAAGGCGATACGGTGTTGATCGAGACCGGCGGCGGCGGCGGGTTCGGCGCGCCGGAAAGCGACAACCTTAGGTGAGAGTATCATGAGACACGAAGGAAGGGTGGCGGTCGTGACGGGCGCCGCGCAAGGGATCGGGCTGGCCTGCGCCCAGCGTCTTCATGCCGAGGGCGCGCGTGTCGTTTTGAGCGATGTCCAGGAGGACAAGGTCAGGGAGGCGGCGCGCGCCCTCGACAAGACCGGTGAGACAGCGAGGGCCATGGCGGCGGATGTGTCCGACAAAGACGCGATCGTGTCGCTGGTCGGCTTTGCGACAGAGACTTATGGCCGCCTCGATATCATGGTCAACAACGCCGGCATCGGTGTCGGCAAGTCCGTGCTCGACGTGAGCGAGGAGGACTTTGACCGGGTGCTCGGCGTCAACCTGAAAGGTACGTTCTTCGGTACCCAGGAAGCCGCGCGGGTCATGGTCGGGCAGGAGGGCGGCGGCGCCATCGTCAACATGTCGTCGATGCAGGCGATCCTGGCGATCCCGGACCGCGTGCCCTACGGCGTCTCCAAGGCGGGCATCAACCAGCTCACGCGCATCTTCGCGGTCGCGCTCGCCGATCAGAACGTGCGCGTCAATGCGGTCGGGCCAGGCACGATCCTGACCGATATGGCCCGCAACAGTGTCTTGGCAAGCGAGGACTCCTATCGCCGTATCCTGTCGCGCACGCCGATGGGCCGCTGCGGCGAGGCCGACGAGGTCGCAGGCGTCGTCTCGTTCCTGGCAAGCGACGACGCCTCCTATGTCACCGGTCAGGTCATCTATCCCGATGGCGGCCGCATGCCGCTCAACTACACGGTCCCGGTCGGCGCGTTGCCGGGTTCCTGAACGCAAACGGCAATCCCTGCATGACAACAGCCTGCATCATCACCGTCGCGATCACCGGTTCGGTGCCGCGGAAGAAGGATACGCCGGCGGTACCGGTGACGGTCGCCGAACAGGTCGAGTCGACCCACGAGGCCTATGAAGCCGGCGCCAGCCTGGTACATATCCACGTCCGCGACGAAAACGAGCGGCCGTCATCGGACCCCGACCGCTTCGCGGCCGTGCAACAGGGCATCCGAAAACACTGCCCGGGCATGATCATCCAGTTCTCGACCGGCGCCAGAGGCCGGGCGCTCGAACAGCGCGGCGGCATGTTGCACCACCGGCCCGACATGGCGTCGCTGGCGACCGGCTCGGTCAACTTCCCGACCTTCGTGAACGAGAACCCGCCGGACTTCATCGACGGCCTGGCCCAGCAGATGAAGGATCACGCCATCAAGCCCGAATGCGAGGTGTTCGACCTCGCCATGCTATACAACGCTGCCGAACTTGTGGCCAAGGGACTTCTGGCCGACCCGCCCCATGTCCAGTTCGTGTTCGGCGTGAAGAACGCCCTGCCGGCGCGCCGCGCGATCCTGGAGTTCGAGGTCGCGCAGCTTCGCGAGATTCTGCCGAACGCGACGTGGACGGCCGCGGGTCTTGGACGCCATCAGCTTGACGTCAACCATTGGGCGTTGGAACTGGGCGGTCATTGCCGTACCGGCCTGGAAGACAACATCCGCTTCGACAGGACCCGGTTGGCGGCGAGCAATGCGGAACTCGTCGGCCGCGTGGCTGACTTGTGTGGAACCTACGATCGTCACCCTGCGACGACAGCCGAGGCGCGATCCATTCTGGGTTTAAGGCTGTGAATGGTATGTTGATCGCGCCGCGGCTGGACTTCCGACGCCTATAGCGGCCGAGTTGGCGTTGCCGTCTGCAGCACCCTCGACGGTATTGACGGGTCGGCCTAAGCCGATCCCGACTGCTTGATCTCCTGAAGCCGCGCCAGCGCCAGTTCACGCGATGTGAACATGTCGGGATCGAAGCTGTCGGGCTGCGCCGACGCACCGGACCCGTCGTCCGATGGATCCGGTTCGCTGTAGCGCACCGTTCCCAGCGAGCGGGTGACGTTGACCTTCTTGCCGCGATGGGCGAAGGCCACCCAGGCTTCCGGCCAGACCCGGCAGTTGCGGTAGTTGACGATGAAGTACCACTTGCGCCCGCTCGCCTCGACCAGCTCGTCGAGGACATCGTAGAACTGGTTGACGATCCGGCTGCTGCTGAACACGAAATCGCTGAAATCGATCTCGATCATGTCGCTGTCGGTCAGGACTTTGATGCGCTCGGCATAGGACTTGTATGCCTCGGGCGCGACGTCTTCTTCGGTCGCCGTATGCGCCTTGTGACCGGCGGCGTAGACCGCCTCGCCAAGTTCCTTGACGGCCTGCTCCAAACGCGTGCATCCGCGCAGCGCGGTGTCGAGGAAACGCAGACGTTCATCCGGAGCCAATTCGGGGAAATCGCGCAGGATCTCCAGCGAGCCGCGCAACGCCGTCAGAGGCGCGATGAAGTCCTCCTCCACCTTGGTGTTGAGCGCCAGGGTGGGATGGGGTGTGCCCTGATCTTCACGCATGATGCCGGTCTCCAGCGAACGTGATCCGATCAGATCGCCAGATACTGCTGGCGCAGATCCGCGTTATCGAGGACTTCCTGCGAGACACCGTCGAACACGATGTGCCCCATGTCGAGAATGATCGCCCGGTCGGCCAGATGAAGCGCCGCGATGGCGTTCTGTTCGACGATGATCGTCGTGATGCCCAGCTCCTTGATCTCCTCGAGCGTGCGTTCGATCTCCTGGACAATGACCGGGGCGAGCCCCTCATAGGGCTCGTCGAGCAGAAGCAGCTTGATGTCGCGTGCCAGCGTGCGCCCGATCGCCAACATCTGCTGTTCGCCGCCCGAGAGCGTCGTGCCCTCCTGTGTCCGGCGTTCGCCGAGTCGGGGAAAAAGATCATAGATGCGTTCAATCGACCAGCCGTGCGGCGGCGCGATGCGGGCGAGCTTCAGGTTTTCCTCGACCGTCAGCCCCTGGATGATCCGGCGGTCCTCCGGCACCAGACCGATGCCGATTTGCGCGGCCTCATGGCTCTTCATCTCGTGGACCGGCTTGTGGTCAAGCCAGATCTCGCCGTGCATCAGGGCCGGGTTGTCGGCGCGGGCAATGGTGCGCATGGTCGACGTCTTGCCGGCGCCGTTGCGGCCGAGCAGCGCGACAATCTCGCCTTCGCGAATATCGAAGCTGACGCCTTGGACGATGTAGCTTTCGCCGTAATAGGCATGCAGATCCCATGCGGAGAAGAAGGCCGGTGCGCCGCCCTTGCCCCTTACCGGCGCAACACCCGGTACCTTGCTGCCGCTCAGGTCGACATCCAGCAACGTGTCGTCGCTCATAGGTGTGCTCCTCCAAGATAGGCTTCCTGGACTTTCGGATCGCCTTTGATCTGGTCCGGCGAACCCTCAACGATCACGGTCCCCTGCGACATAACGGAGATCTTCTTCGCAAGCGAGAAGACGACATGCATGTCGTGTTCAATGACGATCTTGGTGATGCCGCGTTCGCCGATTCGTTTCAGAAGATCGATCGTGTTGTTGGTATCGGCGCGCGACATACCCGCCGTCGGTTCGTCGAGCAGGAGGAGACGCGGCTCCTGAACCAGACACATGGCCAGTTCCAGTCTGCGCTTATCGCCGCGTGACAGTGAATCGGCCGTACTGTGGCGCTGGTCGGCAAGCCCGACATCCTCCAGCACGTGTTCCGCGCTAGCGATGACATCATCGTTGTGATCCATCCGCCGCCAGGCATTTAGCACGAAGGCGCCGTCGCGCTTGGCGAATGTCGGGATCATCACGTTGTCCAGAAGCGACAGGTGATCGAAAATCTCAGGCGTCTGGAAAACACGGCACACACCCATCTGGTTGATTTCGTACGGGTGGCGGTTAAGCAGGGACTTGCCGTCGAAGTTCACCTCGCCGGTATCCGGTTCAAGGCGCCCCACGAATGTGTTCAGCAGCGTCGACTTGCCCGCGCCGTTCGGCCCGATGATGGCGTGAACCGCGCCTTCCTCGACATCAAGGTTGACGTCGTTCAACGCCTTCAGGCCGCCAAAGTTCTTGTTGATGTGTTTGACCTCAAGAATAGCCATGACATGCCCTCACTGCGCCGGGGGCCCTGCGGGAGCCGGTTCCGTCACTTTCTCTTCTTCGGATTGTTTCCTGCGCCCTAGCCAGCGTGAGAAGTGTTGACCGCCTTCGACGATGCCGCCGGGCAGGAAGATCACCACCGCCATGAAGATCGCACCCAGCGTCAGCAGCCAGCCGTCACCAACGAACATCTGCGCCACGGCGACCGCGGCCTGCTGCAGCCAGTCCGGCAGGAAGCTGAAGAGCTCGTTCAGGCCGGCTTCGTTGAGGCGCGAGAAGATGTTCTCGAAGTATTTGATGACGCCGGCGCCAAGCAGCGGTCCGACCAGCGTGCCCGCGCCACCGAGAATGGTCATCAGCACGACTTCGCCCGACGCGGTCCAGTACATCCGGTCGGCGCCGGCCAGCGGATCGACGGCCGCCATCAGGCCGCCCGCCAGACCGGCATACATGCCGGAGATGACAAAGGCCGCCAGCGTATAGGGTCTTGGGTTGAGACCGGTGTAGTTCATGCGCCGCTGGTTCGCCTTCACCGCCTTCAGCATGGTGCCGAACGGGGACCGGAAGATCCGGATCGAGATGTAGAAGGCCAACAGCATGAAAAGGGCACAGAGGTAGTAGCCGAAGTTGAAGGTGAAGAGCCAGTCGCCCACGCTCCACTCGACGCCGGAGCGCATCTCGATACCGAAGAAGTTCGCGGCCGGAATGGTGCCGCCCTCGGCCCCGCCTTCAAGAATGCGCGGATCGGCGAGCGAGAGCTGAAGGCCGGTCTCGCCGGCGGTAATCGGCGTCAGCACCGAATAGGCCAGCGCGAAGGACATCTGCGCGAACGCCAGCGTCAGGATGGAGAAATAGATGCCCGAACGCCTGAGACAGATGTAGCCGATCACCAGCGAGAAGAGGCCCGCCACGATGACGGACGCCAGGATCGCCGGCACAACATTCACGGTCAGGAGTTTCATCATCCACACACCGGCATAGGACCCGACGCCAAGGAAGGCCGCGTGCCCGAACGACAGGTAGCCCGTCAAACCGAACAGGATGTTGAAGCCCATGGCGAAGATGCCGAAGATCACGAAACGCTGCATCAGGTCGGGATAGCCGGCGTTGAAGCGTGCCAGACCCGACGTCTCGGGAAACGGGTTGAGAATGAAGGGCGCAAAAACGACAAGCGCCAGGACGATCAGAAAAAGCGTGATGTCTCGTCGACTCAATCCAAGCATGCGTCAATCCTCCATCACGCCTTTTTGGCCCAGCAACCCGCGTGGACGCACGAGCAGGACGATGATCGCCACCAGATAGATGATCACCTGGTTGATTCCCGGGATCAGATCGATCACGGCCGACATGGAGGCGAAGCTCTCCAGGGTGCCGAGCAGAAAGCCTGCCGCCACCGCGCCCGGCAGGCTTCCCATGCCGCCGACGACCACAACCACGAAGCTGAGCACCAGGAAGTTCATGCCCATGTTGTAGTT
>JANQGO010000336.1 GCA_028277285.1 Alphaproteobacteria bacterium
CGAAAGCTCCGAGCAGGGCATGCTGGCGCAGGTCGCGCGCGCCTACAAGGACAACGAGCATGTGGTCTTCCTGGGCTGGGAACCGCATCCGATGAATGCAAGCTTCTCATTGAAATATCTGCCCGGCGGCGAAGAATTCTTTGGCGGCGAAGGCGTCGTGCACACGGTGACCCGTGCCGGCTACTCGGCCGAATGCCCGAATCTGGGGAAACTGTTTTCCAACATGGATTTCACTCTGAAGATGGAAAACAAGATCATGGGGCAGATCCTCAATGACGGGACCGATCCCGATGACGCCACCATGGCGTGGCTCAAGGAAAACGCCGGCGTCCTCGATGTCTGGCTGGACGGGGTTACAACGCGCGATGGCGGCGAACCCATGTCCGCGGTGAAAGCGCACCTGGGCTTGTGATGCCCTGTTGCCCGCCCGCCTCGCTGGCGGGCTCGCCTCTACCCTGTCTTGAGCCGGCGGACCGGCAGCCGGCCGCTCGTGGTGCCACGCGCCGGTCGCGCACCACCGGCAAGGCGCATTCAGGAGGCATCGCGGTTTGGATTGGCTGACGGAAAACAAGATTCCGGTGGGCAAGGCGGCGAGCACCGTCTTCGAATGGGTGCGCGACAATGGCGAGGTCGTCCTGGAAGCGTTCTCCGACCTGATGGAATGGTTGATCGATGCGATCCTGTGGCTGTTGCAGACACCCAATCCGCTGGTCATCGTCGCCGCCTTCATCGTCATCGCCTGGTTCGTGCAGCGTAGCTGGAAGACATGTCTTCTGGTCGCGCTGGGTTTCCTGTTCATCCTCAACCAGGGCTACTGGGAGGAAACGACCGAGAGCCTCACCCTGGTGCTTTCGTCCTGCATGATGTGCATGGCGATCGGCGTGCCCGTCGGCATCGTCTCGGCGCACAGACCGAGGTTTTACACCTATCTGCGGCCGGTGCTCGATCTGATGCAGACCCTGCCGACCTTTGTCTATCTGATCCCGGCAATCGTCTTCTTCGGCATCGGCATGGTGCCAGGGCTGATCGCAACGGTGATCTTCGTCGTTCCGGCGTCAATCCGGTTGACCTATCTGGGTGTCTCCTCGACACCACAATCATTGCTCGAAGCGGCACGCGCGTTTGGCGCGACGCCATGGCAGACTCTGTTCAAGGTGGAGCTGCCCTACGCCTTCCCGCAAATCATGGCGGGGCTCAACCAGACGATCATGTTGTCCCTGTCCATGGTGGTCATCGCCGCCCTGGTCGGCGCCGACGGACTGGGCGTGCCGGTGGTCCGCGCGCTCAATCAGGTCAATACCGCGCTTGGCTTTGAATCCGGCATCATCATCGTCGTGGTGGCGATCATGCTCGACCGGATCCTGAACAAGAGCGAACGCACATGAGCACGGCGGTTCAGATCGACAATGTGTCCATCGTCTTCGGCGATGCCCCGCAAATGGCCCTGCCGCTGATGGATGAAGGCCAGGAGCGCGGCCAGATCCAATCCGAGACGGGCCAGGTGCTTGGCGTCCACAATTGCTCGCTGACGGTCGAGCAGGGCGAAATCCTCGTTCTGATGGGCCTGTCCGGTTCAGGCAAGTCGACGCTGTTGCGCGCCGTGAACGCGCTCAACCCGGTGATCCGCGGCGTGGTGAAGGTGCACGATGGCGATGCGATGGTCGACGTCACCAACGCCGATCCGGCAACCTTGCGCCGCATGCGCATGCAGAACATCGCCATGGTGTTCCAGCAATTCGGTCTGCTGCCCTGGCGCACCGTGCGCGAAAATGTCGGGCTCGGATTGGAGTTGGCCGGTGTTCCCAAGGCCCAGGCCCGCGAGCGCATCGATGAGCAGTTGGCGCTGGTCGGCCTGAGCGATTGGGCCGACAGCAAGGTGGGCGAGCTTTCGGGCGGCATGCAGCAGCGCGTTGGCCTCGCCCGCGCCTTTGCCACCAACGCGCCGATCCTGTTGATGGACGAGCCATTCTCGGCGCTCGATCCGCTGATCCGCACCAAGCTTCAGGACGAATTGCTGGAGTTGCAGCAGAAACTGCGCCGAACCATTATCTTTGTCAGCCACGATCTCGACGAGGCCTTCAAGCTCGGCAACACGATCGCGATCATGGAGGGTGGCCGCATCGTCCAGGCCGGCACGCCGCAGGACATCTTCCGCGACCCCAAGAACGACTATGTCGCCGACTTCGTCCAGAACATGAACCCGCTCGGCGTTCTGCGTACGCGCGATCTGATGCGCCCGCCCGAGGGCGAATTATCCCACACGGCGCCGGCCGACATGCTGATTAAGAACTGTATGGATCGGCTGATCGGCATGGACGGCCCGATCGGCATCGAGGACGACGGCCAGGTCGTCGGCCAGCTTTCCAAGGACGATTTGCTTCAGGGCCTGGCCGCCGTGCCGTCTTCGAGCGTCGCCTCGTAAAACGCCATGCGGACAGGCACGTTTCCCTGCTGGTTCATCCTTCCAGCCAGGGCAGCCTGCCGGGATCGACGTTGCCGCCGGCGAGGCTGACTCGACGGCGACGGGCCTTGGCGCTAGGTTCGACGGCATGAAATCCGATCGCGTCGTGTGCAGACTGCCCGTTTTTTGATCTGGGTTGGCGATGCAGGCGCCGCGGTAACGGTGCGGCTCCGGCGCGTGGCACGGGACTTGCTGCCATCGGCAGATCCGGTACGCGGACACGGGTTCGCCCGAACGACAACAGGGAGAGACAACAGAATGACCAGATCGATGGCCTTGCGCGCCGCCATGTTCGCCGCCGCCATATCGCTGACCGCCGTCCCGGCCCGGGCCGATGTCGACATCAAGTTCACGCTCGACTGGAAGTTCCAGGGGCCGACCGCGGCGTTCCTGGTGGCCGCCGACAAGGGCTACTACGCCGAGGAGGGCCTGGATGTCTCGATCGACAGCGGCAACGGCTCGGCCGGCGCCGTCACCCGGGTCGCCGGTGGCGCCTATCAGATGGGTTTCGCCGACATCAACGCGCTGGTCGATTTCAACGCCAAGAATCCCGGCCAGTCCGTGAAGGCGGTGATGATGGCCTATGACGCGCCGCCGTTCTCGCTGTTCACGCTGCGCAAGAACAAGATCGAGACGGCGGAAGACCTGGTCGGCCGCAAGCTCGGCGCGCCGGTGTTCGACGCGTCCTACAAGCTGTTCCCGGCCTTCGCCCACCAGACCGGCATCGACGCGGCGGCGGTCGAGCGGGTCAACATGGACCCGGCGCTGCGCGAGACCATGCTGGTGCGTGGCGAGGTCGATTTCATCTCCGGCCATTTCTTCTCGTCCATGCTGGACCTGAAGTCGAAGGGCGTGGCCGAGGATGACATCAAGTACTTCCTCTATGCCGACTACGGCATGGACTTCTACGGCAACGCGGTGATCGCCAGCGCCAGGTTTATGGCCGAGCAGCCGGACGCGGTCGCCGGCTTCATCCGGGCCACCGTGAAGGGCTGGAAGGACGTCATCGCCGACCCGGAAGGCGCGGTCGACGTCGTCGCCAAGAGCGATCCGCTGATCGACAAGAAGCTGGAGCTGGAGCGTCTGCGGCTCGCTCTCGACGTCAACGTGCTGACGCCGCACGTGCAGAAGAACGGCATCGGCGACGTGGACGAGGACCGGCTGCGCAGCGCCATCGCCCAGCTTGCCATCGCCTATGGCCTGACGGCGACGCCCGCGCCGGCCGACGTTTGGACCTCGGATTTCCTGCCGCCGGCGAAAGACCGGATGCTGTCACGCTGAACCGGCGGGTCCTGACCGAGGTGGGGGCGCGTCCGCTGCCGTGACCGCGTTCATCGAGCTCGAGCG
>JANQGO010000342.1 GCA_028277285.1 Alphaproteobacteria bacterium
CCAGCCGAAGGCGACCAGCACGAAGGGCGCGGTGAACTTGGTCACCGCCGCGCCGACATTGCCGGCGCCGAAGATGCCGAGCGCCGTGCCCTGCTTCTCCTTCGGATACCACTTGGAGACATAGGCGATGCCGACCGCGAACGAGCCGCCGGCCAGGCCGACGCCCAGCGCCGCCACCAGCATCATCTCGTAGGTCGTGGCATACGACAGCAGGAACGTGGCCGCCGCCGCCAGCACCATGGTCAGGAAATAGACGATGCGGCCGCCATACTGGTCGGTCCAGATGCCGAGGAAGATACGGCTGAGCGACCCCGTCAGGATCGGCGTTCCCACCAGCAGGCCGAACTGCGTGTCGGTCAGGCCAAGGTCCTGTTTGATGCGCACGCCGATGATCGAGAAGATCGTCCAGACCGCGAAGCAGACCGTGAAGGCCAGCGTGCTCATGGCCAGCGTCTTGTTCTGCTGCGCCCGCGTCACCTCGTGCAGATGTTGCATCTCTCCCATCCCCGTTCGCTGCCGGCGGCGCGTGGACCCCGCCCGTCGCGATGAACAGAATTGGCAATCGATGCCCGACTGCACTTGACTGAAATCAAATAGTCGCGCCAAGACGAACGAAATAAATGACGAGACGAAACACTTGCCGGCGCCAATTGACGACTGAAATGACCCGGCATGCGATTTCGCCCAGACGGCTTGATAATTATCAAGCGCCGGGGCCAAAATGGCCGCACCGCCCGTGTGAGGTTCAACGATGCGTCAGGAAGACCAGCAGGACGTCAGGACCCTGCCGCTGTTCGCCGGCATGGACGCGGCGAACTTCGCGGACCTGATGCGCGTGGCCTACCTGCAGACCTTCCCGCCGCAGGTGCAACTCATCACCGAGGGCGAGACGGCCGACTTCCTGCATGTCGTCGTCGAGGGCCTGGTCGAGCTGTTCGCCACGTCCAATGGCCGCGAGACGACGATGGCCGTGGTCCGGCCGGTCTCGACCTTCATCCTGGCCGCGGTCCTGAAGGACGCGACCTACCTGATGTCGGCGCGAACGCTGGAGAAGTCCCGCATCCTGCTGATCCCGGCGGAAGACATCCGGGCGGTGATGGAGCGCGACGCCGACTTCGATCGCGCGATCATTCTCGAGCTCGCTTCCTGCTACCGGGCCGTCGTCAAGGCGCAGAAGGACCTGAAGCTGCGCTCGGGCGCCGAGCGTCTGGCCAACTACCTGATCCGCCAGAACGCGATGCAGGGCGGCGGCGGCCATCTGACGCTGGAGACCGACAAGCGCACGCTGGCCGGGCGCCTGGGCATGACGCCGGAGAACCTGTCCCGCGCCTTCGGCACGCTGCGGCCCTACGGCGTGATGGTCAACGGCGCCGAGATCGAGCTCTCGAACCTGAAGGACCTGGAGGTCCTGGCAAAGCCCAACCCGCTCATCGACGATCCGTCAGTCTGAGTGATATCAAACACAAACCTTATCCTGAGGAGCGGCCCGAAGGGACCCGTCTCGAAGGATCGGCCATCGGTCGCCAACGTCGCCGCAACCAAAGGCACCATCGGGCTCGGCCCGACGATCCAAAACCGCGCCTTGGGCAGCAGCCGCCTGGATTGCCGGATCAAGTCCGGCAACGACCAATGGGGAGATCGTGAACTCTCAGACGAAGATTCACCGCCAAGGCGCCAAGACACCAAGGGACGAACAGTCCGCCCCCCGTTCCCGCCGCGTGATCTTGGTGCCTTGGCGTCTTGGCGGTGACATCCGCTGCCCCGGGCAGGTGCCGCCTGGATTGCCGGATCAAGTCCGGCAATGACCAATGGGGAGATCGTGAACTCTCCGAAAAGGTTCACCGCCAACCCGCGGACTCTCAGGCCGGAATCGTGTCCGTGCCGATGGCCTTCAGGTCGATGTCGAACGCGTCCAGCAGGATGCGGCAGATATCGTCGTAGACACAGCCGACGCGGAACGTCTTGTAGCTGACCAGATCGACGATGGTGCTGCCCAGGCCCCGGTCGTTGTGATAGGTGCTGAGGCCGTAATCGATGCACAGATCGGCGGCGTCGCGGACCTGCGCCTCGACATCCTCCAGCCGGTACTTGCTGCCGGTCAGCGAGCGGTTGGCGGACGAGCCGACCACCGGCATGCCGCGTTCGCGCGCGCCGCGCGCCACCGCGTCGTGCAGGGCGCCAGCGTTCAGCAGCATGTCCATGGTGCCCTGCAGGCTGGCGCTGTTCAGCACGAACTCGGGCACCGCGTTGACGAAGGCATGGTCGGCGCGAAACGGGGCGACGATCGAGAACGGCAGGTCATGCGTGCGCGTGATCGCCGCCACCACGTCGCGGGCGCGCTGGTCGACGGCGATGATCTCGTTGAACAGCGTCCAGTCGCCGAACCAGCCGCAGGGCTTGGCGAAGCTGCGTTCCTTGGCGGCGTAGATCCGCGCCACCGCGTCGGCGGCGTGGCCGACGACGGCATAGCCGACGGTGACCGGAAACACCGCGACACCGCCGTCCGCCAGCGTGTCGAGAATGGCCCTGGCGTCGCCCTCGATATCGCGTCCCTCGAACATCCCGCCTCCTTTCGATCCGTCTTTCCACGTTTGTACCGGGCTCGCCATCTCTCCCCTTTCGTCGTCACCGGGCTTGACCCGGTGATCCAGGACCGTGCCTCGGGCGCGTGCTGCCTGGATTGCCGGATCAAGTCCGGCAATGACCAAGTGGGGAAATCGTTCGCCAACCTATCGACCTCGCTGGCGCCTTTCCAGGCCGGGCACTCAGAGCCGATGGCCGACCAGGTTCAGCAGATGCCCGTCCGGCGGCGGCGGCAGCCGCAGCTCGAAATGCCGCGCCAGCACGTCGGCGATCAGCTCGAAGCAGGCGCCGTGGCGCACCACCTCGAAGGTCTCGAGGTTCAGCAGCGTCGACGATCCCCGGTAGAGGTGATAGGTACGCAGGCCGT
>JANQGO010000039.1 GCA_028277285.1 Alphaproteobacteria bacterium
CTTCATCCCCGTCATCGCGCCGATCGGTGCCGGCGATCACGGCCAGACCTACAACATCAACGCCGACACCGTGGCCGGCGCGGTGGCCAGCGCGCTGCATGCCTCGCGGCTGTTCCTGCTGACCGATGTGCCGGGCGTGCTGGACGAGAGCGGCAAGCTGATCGCCGAGCTGACGCCGGCCATGGCGCGGGCGCTGATCACCAGCGGCACCATCGCCGGCGGCATGATCCCCAAGGTCGAAACCTGCCTGGCCGCCGTCGAGCACAGCGTGGAGGGCGCCGTCATCCTGGACGGCCGGGTGCCGCATATCCTGCTGTTGGAAATCTTCACCCAGGGTGCCGGCACCATGATCAAGGGCGGCTGAGCTCGCGCCGTCACAGCAGGGACGGCTGCGCCAGGTCGAAGGGGTCGTCGACACCCTTCGCCAAACGGCTGCGCTCACGGATCCGGCGAACGGCCTCGCCCGCAACATAGTGGCGGCCCCGGCGCTCGCCTTCGGCGACCAGCAAACCGGCATCGACCAGCGCCTTCAGGTCGCGACTTGCCAGATTATTGGATACGTCCGTCGTCACGCGGTATGAGGCGTTTCTCACCTTGAGACCGGCGGCGGCTTCCAGAAGACCGATCGCGGTTCTCTCGGGCAGCCCGTGTCTTGCGACCTCCTGCCTCAAATCTTCGTACACCAGCTCCATTTCGCGCGTTCGTCGCAACAACGTCTGTGCTTGGCGATAGTGCCCGCCGATGCAAAACCGCACCCAGGGCCGGCAATTCCGGGCAGGGTTCCATTGCCCGCCGCCGACCTCGGCCAGCACGTCGTAATATCGTTGCTGATTGCGGCCGATGTATTCCTCGATGCTGGAGAAAATCGGTGCGACGATGCCGTCCTTGGCCAATACGGCCGTTTGAAGACATCGCGCCGCCCGGCCATTGCCGTCGGAAAATGGATGCAGCATGGCGATATTCAGGTGAACCAGGGCGGCCTTGATGATGATCGACCCCGGTTCTTTTTCATTCATGAATTCGATGGTCTCGCCGATCAGCGGTTCCAGAAGATCGCGATCGACACCTTCATGCACGATCTCGCCGGTCGCCGAATTTCGAACACAGACCCAGCCGGGTCGGAAGTTGCCCGGATTGGCGTTTAAATCGTATTGCGATATCATGAAGTGAATCGCTAAGAGGACGTCGATGCTGAACCAGAAATCCTCGTTGCGGCATCGTTGAAGAACATAATCCATGGCGGTTCTATAGCCTTCGACCGCCTGCCAGGTATCCTTGTCAGCCTCGGCGGGTTCGGCGTTGTCGATGACGGCGATCGCGTCCTCGTCAGAGACGTTGATTCCTTCAATGCTATTTGAGGCTTGTAGCGCGCGCGCGCGTGTCAGCCGCGCCAACAGGCCGGTCCACCGCCTGGGGCTTTGGACGACGTAATGCCGGAGCTCACGGCGCATTGCAGCGATGCGGTCGAGGGCGGCCCTTTCATCATCGCTGGGCGCGCCATAGCGGAAGATCATGCACCATATCCATTTTGCAAACGACCACATATCAGTATATAACTGATTGTACGTCAGTTGCAAACTGCATATGATGCACGAACGATCGCGCCCGCGCCCCTTGCGTGCGGGCGGCGGGCGCGCGATATTTCTCTTTAGGAAGGCTGGCGGCGGACGGATCCCTCGCCAA
>JANQGO010000422.1 GCA_028277285.1 Alphaproteobacteria bacterium
ACGGCGCATGCCGATGCGGACTGAACATGACCGCGACGTCTCCTTCATCAGGCAACCGGCCGGCAGAGTCTACGCGATGCCGGCGGCCGGAACGACTGGAACACAAGCGGCTGTCCCACTCAAGCCGGTCCGGCTGTTGTGGTCATCTTGCCTACATCGCCGACCACCGTGGCCGTATCGTCAAGCTCGCTTTCCCGGGTCTTGAGTTGGAGCTGGAGGGCGGTGATGCGGATGCCCTGTCAACCGCGAGCGTCTTGATGCGGCGCAGACATGATCAAATCGGGCTTGGCGCGGAAGGCCGGACAATTGGATAATGGCAGGCAAGACACCATCGGCATTGGGGGAGGCCATGAGATCTTCACGTCTTTTGGTTGCGATCTGTCTGATTACCGTTGGGCTCGTCGCGCAGACGGGACCAGGAACGCCGGCTCGCGCCGCCGACACGGTTGTCGACGTGACCCGCCTCATGTCCTCCGGCACCGGTAGCAGCTTGCGATTCTATGATCAGAATGCGCGTTTGATGTTGAGTGATGTGGGCCTCGTCTTCCGGCCCGACGGCGAACACAACACGGTTGCCGAGGTGGTCAATGCCGACTCAGGCGACGTCGTGGCGACCGTCGCCTTCTTTCCTGACTACCTGTGGTCGGACTCCGTCTTCGCCGCCGTCAGACCTCAGGGGCCTGGCGTGGTGGACCTGCCGGGTCCAGGCAACTATCAGCTGCGCTTTCTGGTCAACGGCGAGATCGCGACGACGTTCCCGTTCGAGGTCGTCGCGGAAGAAAGCGACGATCCGTTCAATCCCGACACCAAGTTCCATTATCGCGGACCGTGGGACGACTTCATCTTCCTGAAGACGTCGCGGACGTTCGAGGACCACCCCGTCGAGGTCGTCTTTTGGACGAGCGCACTCGACTTGCCGTCGCCCGACGGCAGCGGCGAACTCATGATGATGCTCTATAAGGACGGAGAACTGCTGGCGCGCAACAAGAACGCCAAGGTCGTTCACAAGGGCTCCAATCTTTACGGCCAGTTTGCCATGACGCTGCACGAACCGGTCGACAATCCGAATGCCGCCGGATTCCCCATGGAACGCTTGTTGGGTGAAGACGCCACTTACAGCCTTGTCATGGAAATCGACGGCACGGCCGTCAGAACCTTTCCCGTCGTCGTGAGCGGCGGCGCCATCGTCGCAAGCCCGCGCAGCGAGCCCGGTTACGAGCCGCGCGACGGCTACCTGGCACCCCGCTGGTTCGATTTCGATGAGGGCAGCGTGCCGAGCACGGCGGCCGAGGAGATCTTCTGGCTGGAGGCGAACTAAAGGAACAAGAACCGCGACCTACGCGTTAGGGCTGTGCCAAGGCGCCATGGAACCATTCAACGCTTCAGCAAGCGTTTGTTGAGACGACGCCTCGTCGGCCGGCGGCGACACGCCGGCCTGCCAACGCTATCTCATGGTTCAGCAGCTTCGCCGTCGCGGGCGACAATCGTCTTCTCGTAATCGATGTCGCCGTCCATGCCGATCAAGGTGATGGCGTGGCCGTTCAGCGCGACACGCCAGCAGCCGTCATTCGACGGGAAGGTCAGCTCGATGCAGATCGTGTCGTCGACGACAACCCACGTGCCGTCATAGACGCCGTCATCGCCCTTCATCGTGACGGTGCCATCGGGCGCGAAGTACTCGGTGTATTCGTCACCGCCCAAGACCGTGACAAGCAGCGTGCTGCCGGCGATGGCCTGCCGGATTTCGGCGCCGGACAGCGTATCGCTGGCTGACGCCTGCGCGGCGAAGGCGCAGAGCAAGATGGCCGCCAGCATTGTCTTTCTTTTGGGCATCCCTCGCCTCAAACCTTCGTTGCAAGGCCGCCCTCAGAAGAAGACGTAGGACCGCACCACGACGTTCTTGCGGCAGCGCGCGTCGGCCGGCGTCGTCGGATCGATGCAGGCGGAATGGAACGACCAGCGCGAGACCGAACCGTCGGTGACGGAGTCGTAGCACTTCAGCATCGAGACTTCCGTCGGCGTCTGCTGCGGGATCCAGTACCACTCGTGGTCGGGGCGATAGGTGAAGCGGGTCGTTTCGCCGACCCGGTCGTCGTAGATTCGGTAGTTGTTGATATAGGGCTGATCGGCGAAGGACGGCCACGCGGCCAGCACGAACGGGTACTGCTCCACCGTCTCCATCGGCTTGGCCAGATTGATCGACATGAAGCGGCGCGCCATCTTCGCGTCGGCCTCGGCCTCCGTGTAGTGCTGTTCGCGGCCGAAGTTCCTCAGGTTCTGCGTCAACAGTTCACGGCAGCGCACGCGCCCGCTGTTGTCGTTCAGGTCGTTGTGCACCAGGTTGACATAGCTGGCGTTGACGCCCGGGTTCTTCGCCGCCTGGTCTTCCGTGCGGTCGCCTTCGTAGTCCTTGTCAAAGATGTCGTGGTTATAGACCAGCGCGTCGCTCGCGCCGGGGAAGAAGTCCAGCATCAGCTTTTCCATCTCCGGATAGAAGACGCGCTCGACCTCGGCGGAATCATAGAAGTTGGTGCATGCGGACTCGTGATGCGCCAAAGCGACGCCCAGCCGGTCCATGCACTCGGGCGTCTCCGGCGACAGGCCCGGATAGTAGTCGCCGATGCGCCGGGCATCGCGCAGGACCTGCGGGAAATAGAGGCACCGCCGCCCAAGATCCGCCTCGGCCTGGCGGAACAGTGCCTGCTCCTCGGCGCGCGCGGGATCGTCCCAAAGCGCGTTCGACGAGACGACCACATAGGACGGCTCTTCCAGGACCGTATAGCGCAGCGGCAGCACGACGCCGCCTTCCGGCGCCTCCATGCCCTGCTCGCGGATATAGGCGACACACTCGTCATACTCGCGGAAGCCCGGCCCCCACTCGGTCTCGATCGGGCCGGGCGGCGCGGTGTCCAGCATGTCGACAAACGCCCTGACGGTACCGCGAGCGATCTGGTCAAGCGCCGCTTCAAGCGCCGCGCCCGTGCCCGCGTCGCCGTCACGTTCGAAAGACATGAAGGATACACCGCCATTCGCGGCGACCGGCGGTGCCTGGCCCGCCGTCAGTTCCAGTGACGGCACATAGCCCGACGATTCGTTACCTGCGGTGTCTTCTTGCCTTTCCATGTCATGCCTCCGTTGAAGCACAGGCGATCGTGGCTCAGGGAGCTCGCACATCCTCAGTTTCTTGCATCCGCGCCGTATCGTCCATAGGGGCGTGATATGATCGCGGCGTCGGCAAGAAACTGCGGTCAGTTCGTTGTATGGTCGCAGAAGAGCGCACATGTCGCCGAGGACGTTTCGCCGGCCAACCGGTATTGGGCCGAGCCCCTGGGGTCAGGATTCTGAGGGACCATTGACCATGACGAAGAACATGTTTGCCGCACTTCTCACCGCGGCCATAGCCGCCATCGCCGCAATGCCGGTGTCCGCCTCGGAGATATGGAACATCAAGTGTTTCGACGAAGCCGGACACACGATCGCCGTCAAGGCGATCGGTGACGACGGGATGACGCTCGACGTCAAAGCCATGCCGGCCGCCGATGCGGATCACCTGGACGTCAAGGCGATCACCGGCGACGGCAACGGCCGGCTTCATGTGAAGGTCGTGGCGCCTGAAGCCGATACGCCCTATTCGGATGTCAAGGCGATCACCGACGACAACCAGCTCCTTCCCGTCAAAGGCATAACGGCGACGGGCGTGACCTTGGATGTGAAAGCGCTGCCGAACGCCGAAACCGGCGAGTTCGACATCAAGTGCCTGGATACCGATGGAAGCATCCTGGGCCTGAAGGCGATATCGCCAGGCGGCGTCGTCTATGACGTGAAGGGTTTGCCTGAGTTGCCCGGCCAGGAAGATCTGGAGCTGGAGATCGAAGCCCACATCAAGGCCAGGCCGCAGCAGCCATAGGCTCGCCTTTCCTGCAGACCGCCACACAGCCGACTGACGCGTTTTATCGCCGCGCTTGATCTGGTAGGACTTGCAGGGTGCGGAACGTTCACAACCACGGTCAGGAGGTGGTGACATGCGCGTGATGTATCTGGCGACCTATTCCCCAAGTGCGGTCAAGGGCTTGATCGACGGTTCGGACAGGGTGGCGGCCGGCAAGAAGCTGTTCGGCAGCGTCGGCGGCAAACTCGTCGACGTCATGTTCACGCGTGGCGACTACGACGTCGTCGCCACCGTCGACATGCCGGACCAAAAGGCCGCCGCCGCGGCGGCCGTGGCGGCGCGCGCCAGCGGTGCGTTCACCAAGCTGGTCGTGCTGGAGGAATTGGACATGGGATCGATCCTGCCCATGGCAGGCGACGCGCTGAAGGTCTTCGAGCCGGCCGGCTGATACGCATCGCAAGTTAGTTTAGCCAACGCGGCGGACGTTGGCCGCGGCATAGGGTTGTAGACGTCCGATGTTTGAAGGCTTCGCTGACATCTGGAATGCCGAACTGCTCTATGCCGCCCTGATCGCGGTTGTCAGCGGCATCATCCACGGCTACACGGGCTTCGGCGCAGCACTCCTTATGGTGCCGCTGTTCGCCCTGATCTTCGGGCCGGTCGAGGCGATTGCCATCGCCATCATCATGGGGCTGTTCGGCTCCGTGCAGCTCTACCCGCGCGCCGCGCGCGACGCATGTTGGCGCGAGCTGCTGCCGGTCTGCCTGGCGATCGCCGTCTTCACGCCTGTCGGCGTCGCCTTTCTCTTCAGCCTGGACGAGGCCGTTGTCAGGGACGTGATCGGCGCCTGCGTCCTCCTGGCCGCGCTCATTCTGCTCAGCGGTTGGACCTATAAAGGGCCACGGGGCGCGGCGGCGGGCGTTGTCGCTGGCGGCTTGGCCGGCGGCATCACCGGCGCGGCCGGCGTCGGCGGGCCGGCGCTTGCCCTTTACTTCCTCTCGGCGCCCGCGCCTGCCGCCGAACAGCGCGCCAACATCGTCATCTCCGTGGCCGCCGTGCTCGTCATGACCCTGCTGTCGCTCGTCGTCGCAGGCGGCGTCGCGCACGAGATCCTGCTGCGCGCGGTCATCATGATCCCCATCTATGTCCTCGGGACATGGTCCGGCAGCCGGCTGTTCGTCATCGCGCCCCAGGCATACTTCCGCCGCATCGCCCTGTGGCTGCTGGTCGCGACCGGTATCGGCGTTATCCTGATCTAGACCGCCGCGCCTTACGGCTTCGGCGGCACGGATTGTTCGAAAAAGACCAACACTGCATTCGATCATTCGCGGCTACGCAAACGCCGCACCGCCGCGCATAGTCGTCGTGTTCGCCGCCCTATCGAGCTGACAAACAACCATCGACGAGTTGCGAGGTTCAGACATGACGGATCACAAACCCACGGGCGGATGCATGTGCGGTGCCGTCCGCTATGAGTTGGACGGCACGCCGACCTGGAACGTCTATTGCCATTGCCGGAGCTGCCGCAAACACACGGGCGCACCGGTCAGCGTGCTCATCACCTGCGTGCCCGAGCAGGTGCGCTGGACGGCGGGGCAACGGGTTTTCTACGAGTCTTCGCCCGGCCGTTTCCGCGCCTTCTGCCGGGATTGCGGGACGCCGCTGACCTGGGAGACGGAGGTGAAGGGCAACGCCTGGCTCGGCATTCACGTCAGCACGCTCGACCATCCGGAGGACTTCCAGCCGGTCGAGCATGTCTTCCATGGCCACGCGATCCCGTGGTTCGATACCGCCGACGACCTGCCGCGACACGAAGGCACCAAGTTCGCCGAGTTTGGCGTGCGCGAGCCGGGCTGGCGCGAGCAGACGCCGGCTTAGCTATCGCCAGCGGTCGCGGTGGCCCCTTGCCCGCTGTGCTCTGCCGGTGTGACTTCTTGGGTCTCGAACCAGCGCCGTGCTAGTCTTTTCCCGTATCCATGGAAAAAGACGCAAGGCAATCATCCGTCGAGACCGCCGATGGCGGCGGTCTTGATCATGCCGGCGCGTCCTTTGTCTGGCGACATAGCACGCCGGAAGAGCAAGGCGTTGATTCGCGCGATCTCACACGCGCCTTGCGTCCCCTTCGTGATGACGGCATTGCGCTCCACAGCCTGATCATCGTCCGCAATGGCGACATCGTTCTCGAGGTCTACGCGCCGCCTTACGACAAGGACACGCTTCACAACGTGAAGTCGGTCAGCAAGAGCATCATGTCGGCTGTGGTCGGCATCGCACTTCAGGAAGGCATGCTGGCGGGCCTCGACCAGGCCGTTCATTCCTTCTTTCCGGCGTACGTTGCCGACGACGCGGATCCGCGCAAGCGGTCGATCACGCTGCGCCATCTCCTGACCATGACCGCAGGTCTGGATCTCGACGAGAACGGCCCGATCTGGACGGATATCGTCGCCAGCGACGATTGGATCAAAGCGGCCCTTGCCCGGCCGATGTCGGCGGATCCGGGCGGGCGTTTCCTCTATTCGACGGCACTGACACACATCATGTCGGGTATCCTGACCCGGGCCAGCGGGCAGCGCTTGCTGCAGCTCTGCCGCAGCCGTCTGTTCGACCCGCTCGGCATCGGCGAGGTCCAGTGGCGGCAAGACCCGCTAGGTTATGACTTCGGCGGCGCCGAGCTCTTCATGAAACCCCGGGATATGGCGGCCTTCGGCCTCTTGTATCTCAACGGCGGGCGCTGGAACGGCAGACAGATCGTACCCGCGTCATGGGTAAAGGAATCGACCCGCAACCAGATGCAGGGCGTCGAAGCGGACGACGGTTACGGCTATTGGTGGTGGCGGGATCTGACCGGCGACATCGGCTACAGGGCGTCCGGATGGGGCGGCCAGCACATCGTTGTGCTGCCTGGCTTGAACATGGTCGTGGCGGCGAACTTTGGCGATCCCGACGGGCTCCGCAGGTGGTTCGGCGGTTTCGACGTTGCCGCGATCGGCGGCCATCCCTTACCGCCTAATCCGGAAGCCGTGCAGGAACTCCAAGCGTTGGTCTCGAGCATCCAGCACCCCACGCCGGCGTCGGTTCCCGAACCGCCGCCCCTCGCCCATGACCTCGCGGGACGGACGTATCGCTTGGACGCTGCGGACGAGCGATCACCTTACAAAGCCATCGCGTTCGACTTTGATGAATCCGGTCAAGCTTGGCTGACCGTGGGTACCGAGAATGGCACGCACCGGCTCGCCATCGGTCTCGACGGCCTCTATCGCCTGACCCCCACCGGCAGCTTCGGCCGCTTGCCGCGCGACAATCGGGTCGCCCTCAAGGGTCAGTGGCATGACGAGCATACCTTCGCCATGGACTGGATCGATGTCGGCGATCCCAACCATGCGCGCCTGATCGCAAGTTTCGACGATGATCGGATCGTCGTGATTGTGGACGTCGAACCGGCCGGTGAGCGTTTCGAATTACGCGGAACCTGCGCCCCGTGACAGACGACCGGCTTGGACCGGCGGCGTGCGCGCGCCGAAGCCACCTTGCTTGACGCCACCGCCGGTGCGCACAAGGATCGGGCGCACGAGCGCTTCCTCACAAAGAAGGTCCCGCCATGTCGTCGATAGCTGCCAGGTTCGCCACGTTTCTCGTCTTGCCGCTAGGCGGTCTCGCCGCCTTGCCCGCCCATGCCGACGATATCCCGAACCTCGTCGGCGAGTGGCACGGGACGTACACGACGCTCGTCTATCACGATGACGCCACGCATCTCGGCAGCGCGACCATGGTGCTGACCGTCAGCCGCCAAGAAGGTGAACTCATTTTCGCGAGCCATACGTGGGAGCTTCACGAGGACAACCCGGGCCAGCCCGACGTGGCCGGCGAGGTCGTTCGCGGCGGCGACGAGACGCTGGTCGGTGTTGTCCATTTCGACGACGACGACGTCACCTTGCTGGAGACCCACGACAACGGCATCTTCGAGCTGGAGCTGGAACGCGACGACGTGATGGAAGGCATCTATCACGAGCAGGGTCATCACGAGGCGGCGATCTTCCGCGTCCGCCTGACACGTCAGGACTGATCGCGACCCCAAAAGACAACCGGCGCCGGACAGTCGCCCGGCGCCGGTGCGCCTTCAACGATTCAGATTGGCCTTGGTTAGAGCAGATCCTGTTTTGATGGGATCGCTTCGCGACTCCGTCAAGGCAGGTGAATCTGCTCACCTCATAGATAGAGAGCGGATTCACATGGTGCGCTTTAGGAGACGGCGCTCTCGCCGGTCTCCGGACCCATGCCTTGGCGGCGGCCGCGGTCGGCCATGAACTGGTCGAACTCGGCTTTGTCCTTGGCCTGGCGCAGCTGGTCCAGGAAAGCCTTGAACGCCTCCTGCTCCTCTTCCAACCGCTTCAGGGTCTCTTCACGATACTCGTCGAACGCGTGGTTGCCGCTCGACGGTCCGGTGTGCCGCTTTTCGTCGCCGTCCTTCGGCTCCGAATAGTACCAGCGGCCGCGGCGGCCACAGTCACGCCAAAATCCCATGCGTCCACTCCATATCAGATAGGCCAGAATCGCCAGTCCAATGGGCCAGAACACGATGAAGCCAAGCACCATCAAAACGATCCAGGCTGGCTTTCCGTAGTGGTCCACCTTCGCTGCGAGTTCCATCTCAGCCTCTATGTTAATGTTTAATACATTAACATAGGTAAGGGCCGACCGGCCCAGAGTCAAGGCCGCGAACGCCCGAAATCGGTGAAAAATCGATGACCGGACGGATTTCTCGTCAGGATTTGGGGTCTTTGCCCAGTCCGTCAAGATAGATGAGGAAACCGGCCTCCAGCAGCTCCTCCGGCGTCATCGGCAGTTTGCGCCGGGCTGCGTCACCGCGGGCGAACAGCGAGGCGATGCCGTGGGCGAACGACCACATATGCAGGCTCACCATGCGTGCCGGCGGCCGACGCTCCTTGGGCAGGCGCGCCACCATTGCCTCGGCGGCCCGCTGCAGGACAGCAAAGGCCTCATCGGCGGCCTTGGCCAGTTCCGGCGTCGCGTCGGGCGCCACCTGGGCCTCGAACATCGCGGCATAATAGGCGGGCTCCGTGCGCGCGAACGCCAGATAGGCCCGGCCCACATTGTCGAAAGCGGTCACGGGATCAGGCGCGCCGTCGCTCCAGGCATTCGCCAGAAATGCGCTGAAGCGCTCGAACCCCTGGCGCGCCACCTCGGCGACCAGCGCATCGCGATCGCGAAAGTGACGGTAGGGTGCGGCCGCGCTGACGCCGGCGCTGCGCGCCGCCTCGGCGAACGAGAACCCGGCCGGCCCCTTCTCGCCGATCAGATCCAGCGCCGCCTTGATCAGCGCCTCGCGCAGATGGCCGTGATGGTAGCCGCGCCGCCCCTCGTCCTTCTTGTGCCAGCTCATGTTAAAACGTTTAACATGGCCGCCCGGCCGGGCATAACCCCAATCAAGAGGTCACGGTAGCAGCCATGTCAGAGACGACGCTCCTCGTCCCCACCTATACCAACATGCTCCAGGCGCTGTCGGCCTGGCTCGACAAAGCGCAGCAACAAGTACCGGCGCCTGAAGCCGAAGCCTTGCTGTCCGCCCGCCTGGCGCCGGACATGTTTCCGTTGTCGTCCCAGGTGCGCTTCGCTTGCCTGCAGGCACAGGAAGCGACCCATCGCCTGCGCGGTGAGCCGCTGCCCGATACCCTCGACGCGTTGGCGAGCGAGGGCCGGAACGCCGGTGATCAGCCGGGCTCGATCGCTGACGCCCAGGCCCGCATCCGCGAGGCCCTTCATGTGTTCGACACGCTTCAACCGGACGCGCTCGACGGCGGCGCGCAACGTCCCATCGCTCTGGAGCTTCCGAACGGCATGGTCTTCGACATGACGGGCGAGACCTACGCGCGGGACTGGGCGCTGGCGCAGTTCTACTTCCACGTGGTCACCGCCTACGCCATCCTGCGCGGCCAGGGTATCGACCTCGGCAAGGCCGACTACGTCGCGCACATGTTCGCCTATATTCGACCTGGCACGATGCCGTCCGCGTAGATGACGGCCCCCGCCCAACGACGCCATGGCGCCGTTTAGTTTTTCTATCCGGCGGCATCGGCAATCTCATTTGTCAGGACCGCAGACGGCGTGAAAGCATCCCGCCGCACGCACCGCCTTGCCTGAACCAACACGGGAACGCTGAACGATGCCCTACACGCTCTATTTCAGCCCCGACAGCGCCAACATCGTGGTCAGGATGGCGCTGGAGGAGATGGGTCTCGCCTACCGTGACCGCGAGGTGCCGCGCAAACGTGTCGACCGCGACGACGCCTTCATGCGTCTCAACCCCCGGGGCCTGCTGCCCGTTCTGATCGATGAGGACGAGGACTTCGCGCTCTTCGAGACCGGCGCGATCCTGCTTTACCTCGCCGACAAGCACGGCCAGCTGGCGCCGCCGGCGACAGAGCCGAAGGCCAGGGGTACGTTCTTGAAGTGGCTCTTCATGCTCTCCAACACGCTCCACGCCGACCTCGCCATCCGCTTCTACCCCGAGCGCTACGTCGTCGAGGACGGCGAGATCGATCAACTCCTGTTGGCGACACGCAAACGGGTGCACGGTCACCTGCAAATGATTGACGACATCATCGCCAGCCATGGCGGCGACTGGTTCCTGGAAAGCGGGCATTCGGTCTGCGACATCTACCTCGGCTGCTGTGTGCGCTGGGCGCAGATCTATCCGGTCGGCGATGAAGCGATCGACAGCGCTGAGGTCAAGGCATTCGCGAACCTGACACGACTGTTGGGCAACCTTCAGGAACGGCCTTCCGTCGAACGGGCGCTGGCGCGCGAGGGCATTGCCGGCAATGCCTTCATAGATGTCACCACCCACCTGCCCGCCCGTAAGCGCGACACGATCGGCGCCGACATGCCATAGCCGCCTCCTTCGGGCTGGTTCAAGCGGCCACCGTCCAGACGTTCGAGCGCCAATCCAGTTGAGACGTGCGATGCCGCGGAGCGGCATCGATGCGAAAATCCTCTATAATCACATGCAACAACGAATCGCAGCGAACCATGCCGCGAGGCAATCATTCTAGGCACGGTGTCCGACTCGCGATCGGCAGGCAGTTCAGATTCAGAGCACGGGGGTATCTGGGTGTTCAAGCGCAGACGCATGGTTTTGTTCGCGACAACCCTTGCTGCGATCCTGATTGCAACGGGACCGGCATGGATTGCGCAGGCCCAGGCCCAGGACGTTGCCATCGAGACACCAAGCGTGGTCCTTCACGATGTGCCGTTCACGGTGACGATCAAAGATCCCGCCGGCGACATCATCCCCGGCATGGGACCGGTCCTTCGGATTGGCGACCAGACCTACCCCATCGACGTTGTCGACGGTGAAGCGACCGTTGACGGCGTCGTGATTGATGGCGGCGATCCGACTTTTGCGGTGGCACACGGCGGCGGCGAAACTCTTGCCGAGACGCAGGCCGAAGGCCTTCCCGGTTGGGCGTCCGTGCTGCCCGCGCTTCTCGCGATCCTCATCGCGCTCATCTTTCGCCAGGTTATTCCAGCCCTGTTCCTGGGCGTCTGGCTTGGCGGCTCGCTCGCCTACGGTCTCTCGCTGTCGTCGCTGTGGTACGGCCTGATGGACACCGTGCCCGTGCATGTTCTCGGCGCGCTCAACGACTGGGGCCACCTCGCGATTATCCTCTTCTCGCTCATGGTCGGCGGCATGGTCGGTATCATTGCGCGCAACGGCGGTACTGCCGGCATCGTAAAGGCGATCGTGGGCATCGCGAGCACGCGCCAGCGCGCCCAGTTGACGACGTGGGGGCTGGGCCTCGCGATCTTCATCGACGACTACGCGAACACGCTGATTGTCGGCAAGACCATGCGGCCGGTCACCGACAAGCTCGCCATATCGCGAGAGAAGCTCGCCTATCTCGTCGATTCGACCGCGGCGCCGGTCGCAACCATCGCGCTGGTCACGACGTGGATCGGTTTCGAGGTCGGGCTCATCGGCGACAGCGTCGCAAACATCGACGGGTACGATGAAGCGGCCTATTCGATCTTTCTCAAGTCAATCGCCTACAGCTTCTACCCGATCCTGACCTTGTTGTTTGTGTTCGTGGTTGCCATGTCCGGCCGCGACTTCGGCCCGATGCTGAATGCCGAACGGCGCGCCGCTTCGCGCGGGTTGGTGAGCCGCGAGGGAGCCCATACGGGCGAGTCGGCGGAGGAAGCAAAGGAGCACGCCCCCAAGCCGGAGAAGCCGCAGCGCGGCTTCAACGCGGTGATTCCGATCGTGGTCATGGTCGTGGGAACGTTTGTCGGCATCTACGTCACCGGACAGGAAGTGACCGGCCCGGACGCGTCCATCCGCGATATCGTCGGCAACGGCGACGCCTATCTCGCCTTGATGTGGGCGTCACTGCTTGCGGTGGTGACCGCCGCCGTGCTTTCGATCGGCCAGGGTATTCTAACACTTTCCGAGACCGTCGACGCGTGGTTTGCCGGCGCCCGCTCGATGTTCTTTGCGATGATCATCCTGACCCTCGCCTGGTCGCTGTCCAGCGTGAACGAGACCATCCAAACGGGCGACTATCTGGTGTCGCTGTTGGGCGGCACCCTCGACCCGCAACTGGTGCCCGCCATCGTCTTCGTGCTGGCCGCAGCGACCGCCTTCGCCACAGGGTCAAGCTGGGGCGTGATGGGCATCGTGATGCCGCTGTCGATACCCCTGGTATGGGCGATCATGGCGGCCAACGGCATGACCGCCGACGAAAGCAACTATCACCTCATCTACGCGACGGCGGCGGCGGTCATGGGAGGCGCCGTCTGGGGCGACCACTGTTCGCCGATTTCCGATACGACGATCCTGTCGTCCCTGGCCTCAAGCTGCGATCACGTTGATCACGTCCGCACGCAACTGCCTTACGCCGTCCCGGTCGGCTTCATTGCGGTGGTCGGCGGTCTGATACCGACGGGCTATGGCTATTCCTGGTGGCTGTGCCTGCTTGTCGGCGCGGTGGTGATCATCGCCCTGATCTTTGCGCTGGGGCGCCGCTCCGACACCGGCACCAGGTTGTCCGGCCCCGTGACCGCGCCCGAGCCAGTCCAGTCGCCAGGCGATCGATGACCCGTCACCGGCTGGAACCGCCCGTGCTCAGCTCTCTTCTGTGGTCACGTCGCTCGACGCGCGGACTTCTTCCAGCAACCAGTCGCGGAAGGCCGCCACCCTTGGCTGGTCGGCGCTCTCCTCGGGCGTCAGCAGATAAAACGAAAAGCTGAGCGGCGTGCTCAAGTCCGGATCGAACGGACGCACCAGGCGGCCGGCGGCAAGGTCGTCGGCGACCAGCACGTCGCCGACCAGCGCGACACCGTGGCCGTCGAGCGCGGCCTGCACCGCCATGGTCTCTTGCGTAAAACGCGGGCCGCGGGTCGGGTCGATGTCGTCGAGGCCGGCAGCCAACAGCCACATGCGCCAGCTCGCCTCGGCGTGCTTCCATTCGACGTGCAGCAGCGTGTGGTGCCGCAGGTCCTCAGGTCCTTTGACCGGTTGTTCGGCCAACGCAACACGCCGGTCTGCAGTCCCGCCCTGCTGC
>JANQGO010000424.1 GCA_028277285.1 Alphaproteobacteria bacterium
TCGTCCATGTACATCATCATCACGGCGAAATAGATCCGACGCATCGGCGTGTTCGCCTGGTCGGGCAGCATGATGTCCTTCTCGCGGAGCAGCGCGGCCTTGTTCTGGATGACCAGGGTGCTCCGCCGGTCGCCGTTCTGGACGACGGCGCCGTTGATCAGGAATTTCTCGCCGGGTTTCAGCGTCAGCTTCAGTGCCATTGGTTTCCATGCGGCCGCCGCGGCGGCCCCATTCCCTGTCCTGGGTCCTACTGGAACAGCGCCAGGATATTCTGCGGCGAGGCGTTGGCAATCGACAACGCCTGGATGCCGAGCTGCTGCTTGGCCTGCAGCGCCGTCAGGTTGGCGCTTTCCTTGGCCATGTCGGCATCCACCAGGTTACCAACGCCGGCCTTCAGGATGTCCATCAGCTTGACCGTGAAGTCGCCCTGGATCTCCAGGCGCTTGCCGGCCGAACCGAGGGCCGCCAGGCGCTCGTTCACCTTCACCAGGGCGGTATCGATGGACGTCAGGGCGGTCGCCGCCGTCGCGCTGGTGTTCAGCGACAGCGACGCGATGCCCAGCGTGCTGATATCCATCTTCTGGGCGCTGACGGCGATATTGCTGCCGTCGACCGTGCTCAGCACCGACATGTTGACCGCGCTTTCGCCGATCAGGTTGGTGCCGTTGAACTCGGCCGTGGCCGCGATCGTGGCGATCTGATCGCGCAGGGCGACGAAATCGTTGTGCAGCGCCGTGCGCGAGACCGAGTCCAGCCCGGCCTGGTTGGCCTGCACGACCTTGGCCTTCATCTCGATCAGCAGGTCCGAGATCGCCTTGCCCGCGTCGATCGCGACGTTGACGGTCGATTCACCGGCCGCGATCGCGGTCTTCACCGCCTGCATGCCGGCGATGTCGCCGCGCATGTTCTGCGCGATGGCATAGGTCGAGGCATCGTCCTTCGGGCCGTTGACCTTCAGGCCGGTGGTAATGTTGAGCTGCGTTCGTTCCAACGATTTGTTGGTCGCATTCAACTGTTGGAGCGCGATCATCGCTCCGAGGTTGGTGTTAATGGACAACATTTTTCACTCTCCATCTCCCGAAATGGGTGTGACCCCCAACGAAGTGTCGGCTTTGTCACCGACCGCACAATCGCAACCCATGTGCCAGTTCGGAAGAAACCTTCGAAATCTCCCATAATCCCCTGACAATAAACATCTATCCCGAACAACAGAATCACCGCCTTGCGGACGCTCGCCGCCGTCCCGGCATGGTTAACGGGAAATTCTTGCCACCTCGCTGCAATCTTTGCCGGCCATCGCGGCGGGGCGGGCAGGGAATCATAAAGTCCGGTTAAACGGGCCTTAACTCGGCTGGGCGATAAGCGATGGCATGGAGATCGCCGCCGATTCCTTTCGCCAGGCGCTGGACGCGCACCGGTCCGGCGACATCGCGACGGCGATGGCCCTCTACCGGCGCAGCGTCACCGACGATCCGGGCAATACCGACGCGCTGTTCAATCTCGCCGCCCTGACCGCGACCATGGGGCGGACCGACGAGGCCATGGACCTTTACCGGCAGGTCCTGCGCCTGCATCCGGACGAGCCCGACACGCTGGTCAATCTCGGCAATCTGATGCAAGCCAGCGGACGGACGGCCGAGGCCGAGGCCCACTACCGCCGGGCGCTGGAGGTGGACCCCATGCTGGCCGCGGCCGGCGTCAACCTGGGCAGCCTGTTGCTGGAGCGCGGCGACCATCAGGCCGCGATCCAGTCGTTTCAAGGCGCGCTCGCCATCGACCCCTGTCTGCCGCTGGCGCTGAACGGCATGGCCGCGGCCCTGGTCCGGCTCGGCCGGCACGCCGAGGCGGTCCCACCGCTCGAGGCCGCCGCCGCGATCGATCCGGCGATTGTCGACCCGTGGCGAAATCTCGGCCTGGTGCTGACCCATCTGGGCCGGCCGGACGAGGCGCTCGACAAGCTGTCGCGGGCCGCGCAATGCGACCCGGCCGACGCCGCGACCCAGGCCCTGATCGGCGATCTGCACTATCGCCGCGGCGAGCTCGCGCCCGCCATCACCCATCTGCGGCGGGCGGTCGAGCTGGCGCCGCGAACGCCGCAATACCGGAACAACCTCGGCATGGCGCTGAACGACGACGGCCGCCACGAGGAGGCGGCGGCGGTGCTGCGCGCGGCGCTCGAGATCGACCGCCGGCAGCCCGAGGCCTGGACCAATCTCGGCAACTGCCTGGTCCAGTTGAACGCGCCGGACCAGGCAATCGAGAGTTTCCGCGAAGCCCTGGCGCTGGCGCCCGGGCTCGGCGTCGCCGCCTGCAATCTCGGCAATACGCTGCGCAACCAGGGCTTCGCGGAAACTCTCGATTGCCTGGTCCGGCGCGTTCAACTGGACCAGGCAGTTGCCGAGATTGGTCAAG